>CAZTEN010000088.1:0-350 GCA_964612495.1 uncultured Tissierella sp.
TTAAGGTGAAGGGCAAAGTAAGTCAAAGTCAAACTTGGGAGGAATTAGATGTCTGGAGTCAGCAATATTATAGAAGCCTTTATAAAGAATCTCCTGGAGGATGCAGATGGAACTATAGAGATTCAAAGGAATGAACTCGCCGAATACTTTGAATGTGCTCCATCTCAGATAAATTATGTTCTTTCTACAAGATTTACACAAAATAAAGGGTATTATATTGAGAGTAGAAGAGGTGGTGGTGGGTATATTAAAATAATAAAGGTTAGCATTAATGAGTATGAGGATATCAATGATATTATAGTAAATACTATAGGGGATTCAATTACAAAGAATAAAGCCTTTGATCTTAT
>CAZTEN010000088.1:378-4885 GCA_964612495.1 uncultured Tissierella sp.
GGAGGAGGACATTATAAGCCAAAGAGAATCTGATATAATAAAGGCTGCTATAGGAGATAGTTCTCTAAAATGTGATTTGACCTTAAGAAATTCTCTGAGAGCATATATTCTAAAAAATATTATGCTTATCTTGGTTAAATAGAGGTGATAATATGCTTTGTGATAAGTGTAAGGTTAATGCTGCTAAGCTCCACTATACAAAGATAATTAATGGGAAAGTTGAAGAGTTGCATCTCTGTGAAACTTGTGCTATTGAAAATCAGGATTTTGACATGGACAATCCGTTTTCAATACACAAACTTTTTACGGGCTTGTTTGAAAATATAAAGGATAAAAGTGAAGAAAGTACTGAGGAAATTACTTGCTCTAATTGTGGATTGACCCTATCTAGGTTTAAGAAGACTGGAAAACTAGGTTGTGCAAAATGTTATGAAGATTTTAATGAATATCTACAACCTGTTATTCAAGGTATTCATGGGCATAAACACCATATAGGGAAGTCGCCAAAAAGGCTTAGTCCTGATATTAAACTACAAAAGGATATTGAAGACCTTTCAGTAGAACTTGAGGATGCTGTTAAGAAGGAAGAATTTGAGAAGGCTGCTGAAATTAGAGACGAAATAAAACGAGTTAAGGAACAGCTTCGAACATGTAAGGGGTGATTAAATGACTAGTTGGACTGAAAATATGGAATCCAATCAGGATGTAGCCATAAGTACCAGGATAAGAATAGCTAGAAACCTAAAGGATTTTGATTTCCCTCTATATCTAAATGTTGAGGATACGGATAAACTGACAAATACAGTTTTGGATACTATGAAGGAAAACTTTACCGATAACTACAAGTTCTTCAGAATAAGGGACCTTTCTAGTAAGGAAAGGCTAATGTATATGGAAGAACACCTGATTAGCCCTGAACTTGCTAGACAAATCGATAAGTCTAGTTTTCTGCTTAGAGGGGATGAAAAAGTCACCATTATGATAAATGAGGAAGATCACTTAAGAGTACAGACTCTTTTATCAGGATTGAATCTTGATGCAGCATGGAAGCTTTGTTCAGAAATAGATGATAAATTAGAATCTAAGTTGAATTATGCTTATAATAGCGACCTGGGCTATTTAACTGCATGTCCTACTAATGTAGGAACTGGAATGAGAGCATCTGTAATGCTTCATCTACCTTGTCTTTCTATAACTAACAATATGAACTCCCTCACTGAAGCTATAAGAAAGATGGGCCTTACTGTTAGAGGGCTATATGGAGAAGGCACAGAAGCTTCAGGAAATCTATATCAGGTTTCTAATCAAACTACGCTTGGACAGACTGAAGAAGAGATTATCAACAAATTAAACAAAATAATAATTCAAATTGTAGATAAGGAAAGAAATGTAAGAGAATATTTAAAGGAAAGGAATGGCTTTGAATTAGAGGATAAAATATATAGGTCCTTTGGAATCCTTAAACATAGTAGATTAATGTCCTCTAAGGAGGCTATGAATCATCTGTCTACTTTAAAGCTTGGATTTGACTGTGGATATTTATCAAACGATTCAGGCATCAATATTATAGAGCTTATGATTGAAATAATGCCTGCTACAATGCAAAAAAAGTTAAATGTTGATTTAGATAAGGATGAAAGGGATAAAATAAGAGCAGAGATAATAAGAAATCATCTTTCTAGAATGGAGGTTTAATATGGCAATGTTTGGAAGGTTTACAGAACGAGCTCAGAGGGCTATACTTTTAGCCCAAGAAGAAGCTAAGGGATTAAAACATAATTACGTAGGTACAGAACACCTACTTTTGGGATTAATATCAGAAGCCCAAGGAGTAGCTGCCCTTGCTCTTAAAGAATTTGGTGTAAATATAGACAACTCACGAAAAGAAGTTATAAAGACCATCGGTCAAGGAGAAAACGAATCTGAACTGTTAGGCTTTACACCAAGGACCAAAAGGATATTTGAATTAAGCTTCTTAGAAGCAAGGAATCTTGGGCATAATTATGTTGGGACTGAACATCTTCTTCTTGGATTGATATCAGAAGGAGAAGGAGTTGCTTCGGTCGTTCTAAATAAATTAGGAGTGGATTCGGAAAGATTATCCGAAAGGGTAATCGATATGATTACAGATAACTCATCCAAGAACAACCAGAGTGGAGAAGGGGAGAAACAGGATACCCCGAATTTAGATAAATATAGCATTGACTTAAATAAGAAAGCTCTAGAAGGTGGAATAGACCCTGTTATTGGAAGGGCTAAAGAAATCGAAAGAGTAATACAAATATTGAGTAGAAGAACAAAGAATAATCCGGTGTTAATAGGTGAACCGGGTGTAGGTAAGACTGCTATAGCAGAAGGATTAGCTCAGAGGATAATTGAAGGTAATGTACCAGCTATTATTGAAAACAAAAGGATTGTTACATTGGATCTACCTGGTATGATTGCAGGTTCAAAATATAGAGGAGAATTTGAAGAGAGACTTAAGGCGGTTATGAATGAACTTAAGGAAGCAGGGGATGTCATTCTATTTATAGATGAGATGCATACAATTGTAGGTGCAGGGGCTGCAGAAGGTGCTATAGATGCCTCAAATATCTTAAAGCCTACTTTGGCAAGAGGCGAACTGCAGATAGTAGGAGCTACGACTATAGATGAGTATAGAAAATATATTGAAAAGGATAAGGCTTTAGAGAGAAGATTGCAGACTATTATGGTAGAAGAACCAAATGTTGAAGACACCATAAAGATACTTCATGGCTTAAGGGATAAATATGAAGCTCATCATAGGGTAAAAATTACTGATGAAGCCCTAGTAGCTGCAGCGGAGTTATCCCACAGATATATTAATGACCGATTCCTTCCTGATAAGGCAATTGACTTAATTGATGAAGCTGCTTCAAAAATTAGGGTCAACGCCTATGTTGCTCCTAGCTCCTTAAAGAGTTTAGAGGAAAAACTGGAAGAGTTACAACAGGAGAAGGAAGAAGCAATAAATACTCAAAATTATGAAAAGGCAGCAAGTATAAGAGATCAAGAAAAACAACTTAAAGATGAAATTGCCAACAATAAGGTACTATGGGATAAGGAAAAGCATTCAACCAATATGGTAGTCGGATATGATGAAATTGCAGATATTGTATCAGATTGGACAGGAGTTCCTGTAAGCCGAATGACAACTGAGGAAAGCACAAGACTATTGGACTTAGAGAAAATTCTTCATAAGAAGGTAATAGGACAGGAACAGGCAGTTGAAGCGGTTTCTAATGCAGTTAGAAGAGCAAGGGTAGGTTTAAAGGATCCTAATAAGCCAATTGGAAGTTTTATTTTTGTTGGTCCTACTGGGGTAGGAAAGACCTATTTGGCAAAGGCATTAGCAGAGGCCTTATTCGGTGAAGAGGATGCTATGATAAGAATCGATATGAGTGAGTATATGGAAAAACATTCCGTTTCAAGGTTAGTGGGTTCACCTCCGGGATATGTTGGTTATGATGAGGGAGGTCAGCTAACTGAAGCCGTAAGGAGAAAGCCATATTCTGTTGTACTTTTCGATGAAATAGAAAAGGCACATCCTGATGTTTTTAATATGCTTCTGCAAATACTCGACGATGGAAGACTTACTGATTCTAAGGGGAAAACAGTAGACTTTAAGAATACTGTTATAATTATGACTTCTAATGTAGGTGCTACTTCCCTAAGGAAACAAAATACTCTTGGATTTGCCACTGCCCTTGATGTTAAGAAGGAAGAATACGAAAGAATGAAGGAGACTATTACTGAAGAGTTAAAACGTACCTTTAGACCTGAATTCTTAAATAGGTTGGACGATATAATTGTATTCCACTCTTTGAAGGAAGACCATGTCAAGGAAATTGTAGAATTAATGATAGAAGACCTTGAGAAGCGTCTTGCAAGAATGGATGTAAATGTTAAGGTTTCTGACAATATGAAGGGTTACATTGCTAAACAAGGATTTGACCCTGTTTATGGAGCAAGGCCTTTAGAAAGAACTATTAGAAAGATGATAGAAGACCAGCTTGCAGAAGAAATACTTAAGGGTACAGTCTCAAAAGAAGGCGATATAATAATCGATTATGAGAATGATAAACTAACATTTAAGAGAAGCCTGTAAATTCTTACAGGCTTTCTCATGACCTAATCCGATTTGTGCTAAAGCCTGTATTTCTAAGGGGGATATATGAAAAAGAGTACATATTTATGTAGTGAGTGTGGATATGAAATGTCTGGCTTTATGGGAAGATGTCCTGAATGCAATTCTTGGGGTACCATGGTAGAAAAGATACCTGAATTGAAGAAAATAAGTGGAGTTCAAGCTTCTTTAAGGAAAAAGAGTAGCAAAAGACTTTTAGATGTTGAGACGAGCAACAGCCATAGGATAGTAACTGGTATTAGTGAATTCAATAGAGTAATGGGCGGCGGAATAGTAAAGGACAGTGTCACAATTCTTGCCGCAAAACCTGGAGCCGGGAAGTCTACTCTTCTGTTGCAG
>CAZTEN010000088.1:4895-7785 GCA_964612495.1 uncultured Tissierella sp.
GAACTATCTTCTATGGAGAATAAGGTTCTATATGCTTCTGGGGAGGAATCAGAATCTCAAATTAAAGCTAGGGCAGATAGGATAATAAAAAATATAGATTCCAATCTTTGGGTAATATCGGATAATAGTATGGACAATGTACTTGAAAAAATTGAAGAAATAGATCCCGACTTAGTAATCATAGACAGTATACAGACATTCATTTTAGAGGCCTTTCCAACATCCAGGGCAGGTTCTCCTACGCAGACTATGGAATGTGCTTATGAATTGGTTAAGGTAGCTAAGAATCCTAATAGACCGAGAGCTATATTTATTATTGGACAGATGACCAAGGAGGATGAATTGGCAGGAGTGAGAGCTTTAGAACATCTAGTAGATACTGTATTAATTATTGAAGGGGAAAGTGGAGAGGAGCTTAGAACCTTGCTTTCAACAAAAAATCGATATGGGTCTACAGGAGAAATGGGGTTTTTCAATATGACTGAAGATGGAATAATCTCAATAGATAATCCATCTGAATACTTTATGACTCATAGAAAAGATAATAGTGTGATTTCCGGAAGCTGTCATACAGTTGTAAGAGAAGGTACTAGACCTATAATTCTTGAAATAGAATCCCTCGTTTCACAATCCTTTACTCCATATCCATCTAGGATTGGAGAATCTTTAAAAAGAGAGCAGCTTAACACCCTAGTATCCATTTTAGAGCAAAGAGGTGGAATTAAACTATTCGATAAGAATGTGGTCATAAAGACAACGGGAGGTATAAGACTTAAGGAACAATCATCTAATTTAGCAGTAATTATGTCCATAGTTTCATCAGTTTTTGAAATTGCAATACCTAATGACTTTGTATTCATATCTGATGTAGGGCTTACGGGTGAGTTGAAAAAGGTTCCATCTCTTGAAGCTAGGTTAAGAGAAGTTGATAGGATGGGTTTTAAGAAGGCGTTTGTAGCAATCGGTTATGGAAGAAATATAAAGACCACAAACCTTGAGATTGTAGAATATAGAACCCTTAAGGAAGTAATTAACCATATATATAACAAGGTGTAGATGTCTAAATCACCCACCTCTTTGGGATGGTGTGAAGCAATTGCTATGCAATACATCTGATATTAAAAAAGGCTAAGAGTTGTAGCTTAGCCTTTAAATACTTATTTCAAACTATATATTCCTAGAGTTTTTATTCTATCATATTCTTTTTCAAGAATATCTGAAAGATCCATGCCCAAAGTATTGCATAGTGATGCAAGATAGAACATATATGAACCCATTTCTTCCTCCAAAATATCCTTACAGTTTTCGCATATCTTACCTTCAACATGAGTTTCGGCTTTCTTTTGCATATTCTCAAATGAATCATTACCGAAATCCTGCTTAGTTGCATTTATAGAAATACAACCACAGTAAGTTACGGATTTTGCAATAGCTCTGTTTATTCTTGCGTTATATTCATCTAGCTTAGTCATGATATCTAATATGCTCTTATGCCTAATAAGAACTAAAGAAACCTGATTCTGAAAATTATCACAAATAGTATCGTTTTGGTTGACCTTATTTTTTGTGTCCATTATATCCTCCCCGATTAGTATTCTTGTTTCAATTATACTTTTATGGACGAGTTGTTGTCAAATAATTCTAGCAATTATTTTGAATCTATATATTTTTACAATATATATTGACAAGCTAAAAGTCAATGTGATAAGATAATAACTTTACATATCTCGTTTATTAATGTATAATAGATATATGCTGCTTTAAACTGTTCTAAATGATGTTTCATTGTTTTAATGATTAAGGAGGGTGTTTGATGTTTAACATAGGAGATAGGATTTTTTATCCGATACACGGAGCTGGTGTAATTGTAGAAAACAAAGAAATAGAGGTATTAGGTGAAAAAAGAACATATTATATTATGAGAATGCCTATTGGAGATATGAAGGTAATGGTACCCGTCGATACAGTAGATGAAGTTGGGGTAAGACCTATAGTTGGAACTGAAGAAATTGAACGGGTAATAAAGATTTTAAAGGGACATATGACAGAAATGCCTAATAACTGGAATAGGAGGTATAGGGCTAATATGGATAGGATCAAATCAGGTGATATATTTGAGCTAGCGGCTGTAGTAAGAAATTTAATGCTTTTAGATACTGAAAAAAGCCTATCTACAGGAGAAAGGAAGATGGTAAATTCTGCAAAGCAAATGTTGATTTCGGAAATGGTCCTTGTATGTGATTTGAGTATTGAAGAAGCTGAAAAACTTATTGATGAATCTGTTAAATATCTAGATGAAGATAAATCAAATGCAAACGGATAAATAGATTTATTTTATATTATAATTGTTATATAATTGACTTTGTTTGGAAATAATTATTAAGAGGAGGTTACTTAAATCAAATCATAGTTATGTACTTAATACATGCGGTACAATGTGTAGCAAATAATAATTATATTAAATTGAGGTGGTTTTATGATAGATAAAATTTTAAAAATCGCAATTTCCTTAGTAGGGATATTGCTAGGTATCAGGGTTTTATCCTTTATAACTTCTATAGAAGCTTTAGATATCTCTTTAAGCGGACGTACGCAGATAATTTTAACTATAGGTTTAAGTCTATTATTTGGAATTATATTTTATTTTTTATCTTCTAGAATTATTAAAAAGACTAAAAAACTTATAGGATTTATTGAAAATGAACTGCAAAAAATTCCTGTTTTGGATATTACATTTAGCTCTATAGGGCTTATAGTAGGGCTTATAATAGCATACCTTTTAAGTCAGCCCTTATTCAATTTAGAGATACCCTATGTAGGTGTTATAGGTTCTGTTATTCTATACGGATTTTTTGGCTATCTTGGGATAACAATTCCTTCTAAGAAGAGG
>CAZTEN010000089.1:0-6007 GCA_964612495.1 uncultured Tissierella sp.
AAATTGGTGGTATATAAACCAACCCTTTATCTTCCATTTTTATTATTTGTCTATAGTCTTTTTACAATTTTTTACCCTTTTTAATCCTTCCTTTATTATTCAAAATAGGGTAAGGAAACTTACCCTATCTTATCTTCAAAAGAAGAACAATGCTATGGTTCCGGGACCTGAATGAGAACCAATCCCTGCACCGATTATATTAATTAAAAACTCATTTGTGCCGAATTCCTCGCTAATCATATCTTTAAGCTTCATAGCACCTTCTAGATCATCTCCATGGCTTATTGCTACTAGACTAGTTGAATAGTCTGCCTCTTTATTTCTTTCTTTCATAATCTCTATCATTCGTTTAAATACCTTATTTCTTCCTCT
This sequence comes from uncultured Tissierella sp., assembly GCA_964612495.1. Lineage (GTDB taxonomy): Bacteria > Bacillota > Clostridia > Tissierellales > Tissierellaceae > Tissierella_B. The sequence continues at coordinate 373 of CAZTEN010000089.1, forward strand.
AACCTTTTCAATTGGAACTAATTTACCTTCTTTATTGACTGTTAGTACGGGTTTTATATTTAATAGTCCTCCAACAAAGGCTGTAGTCTTTGAAACCCTGCCTCCTCTAAATAGGTATTCTAAGTTGTCTACCGTAAATATGGATTGAAGACTATCTATCTGTTTATTGACCTCATCAATGATTTCCTCTTTAGACTTTCCCTCCTTAGCCATTTTAGCCGCAGATAAAACTATTAATCCAAACCCAAGGGATGCTGCCCTAGTATCTATAATGTCTAGATCCAATTGAGGATATTTTTCTTTAATAATCTCTTTAACAACTACTGATGTTTGATATGTACCAGATAAACCTGAGGAGAATGCTAGGTACAATACTGGTTGATTTTTCTTTGAGTATTCTTCAAATTTCTCTGTAAAGCTTTGGGCTGAAATCTGCGCAGTAGAAAATACGTCTCCAGCCCTCATTCCGTCATAAACCTCTTTTGGACTAATAGTAAATTGATCTAAATATTCGGTATTATCCTTAATTACAATTATAGGTAAAATATCTATATCATACTCTTTAATTATTTCTACTGGAAGGTCACAGCCAGTATCGGTTAAAATTTTAACTCCCATTTTTATCGCCTCCATTACCTTTAATTTATTAATAATATATCACTTATTTGCCAAATTTAACATAAAAATTTAGAATCTGCATAAATTAACACTTAGTGAAATAAATTATATAGAGATGGATACCCATTAAATCTTATAATAATCTAGGAGGTAGTTATATGAAACTATTTTTTATAAGTAAGAAATTGTTTTTTTCAATAATTGGGATTATAATTATATTGATATTATTTGGATTTCTTTATATGGTAGCACTTACTTAAAGAAATCAACTGGAGGTTGATTATGCAATTATTAAGCAATACATTATTTGTAGGAATGTTAGCAAGTATAGGCGCAGGTTTAATGACTGCTCTAGGAGCCACTCCCATCTTTCTTACAAGGAATATATCCCAGAGGATGTTGGATGTACTATTAGGACTCGCTGCAGGAGTAATGCTGGCTGCTACATCCTTTTCTCTTATAGTGCCAAGCCTTGAATATTCGGGAGGTGGTCTTAAGAGTGCTCTAATCACCAGTGCTGGTATTTTGGCTGGTGCTATCTTTCTAGATTTAACCGATAAACATGCACCTCATGAGCATCTATTGGATAAACGAATTGAGGGTGGAGCTACTAAATCCTTAAAGAAAATCTGGCTTTTTATCATAGCCATAACAATCCACAACTTCCCAGAAGGTCTTGCAGTTGGGGTAGGCTTTGGTGATAATAATATATCCAATGGGCTCACTTTGGCCTTGGGTATTGGGATTCAAAATTTACCCGAAGGCCTTGCAGTTGCAATATCATTAGTTAGGGAAAAATACACTCAGAAACATGCATTTACTATAGCACTTCTTACAGGTTTGGTAGAACCAATAGGTGGACTGTTGGGTCTCTTCTTAGTATCCATTTTTAAGCCTATATTGCCCTTTACCCTTGCCTTTGCTGCAGGTGCCATGTTGTTTGTTATATCCGATGAAATCATACCGGAAACTCACCAGGGCGGCCACGAAAGGGAAGCTACATTTGGGGTTATTATCGGCTTTGTTATCATGATGATATTGGACGTAACATTAGGATAAAAAAATAGCAGCCTAGCTGCTATTTTTTTATCAATTCCATTTGATATCTTGTATAAATAGTAATTAGTTGGTCTAGCTCTTGGCTAAAAACGATTACTCCTTCATCAATACCTTCAAGAACTCTTTTATTTAATTCATTTCTCTTCCTGTTAATCTCCTCTTTGACTTGTGAGATTCTCATACATTCTGTCATATATAACTCCTTATCTTTCTACGTTCATAGTTCTATTACCATAATGATGCCAAATATACGATTTGTTTGTTATTGTATATTTATTTACATATTTGCGGAAATTAAACATGTTTCTCAAAATATCGTACAATAAAATATTGTAACACTATTATACTATAAGGAAAACATCTATCGTTCATCAAAATATTTTATATTTCTACATTTTATGCTTGTTGTAGTATAATATAACTATGATTGGAGGAGATAAATTGGAAAATCTGGTAAAGCGATTTATTAAATATATTAAAGTTGAGACTAGCTCAGATGAAAGTTCCATTGTAGTACCAAGTACACCAAATCAGCTGGCATTTGCCAAGGAACTAGCCCAAGAACTATCCAGTATTGGCTTGTCTGATGTTTCAGTAGATGATAAGGGATATGTTATGGCAACACTTCCTGCAAATATAGAAAAGTCAGTGCCTGTAGTAGGCTTTATTGCACATATGGATACAAGTCCGGATATGTCAGGTCTAAATGTAAAGCCTAAAGTAATCGAAAACTATAAAGGGGGAGATATAGTTTTAAATGAAGAAGAAAATATCATATTATCACCAAAGGATTTTCCTGAACTTATTGATCATATAGGTATGGATTTAATAACTACAGACGGAACTACTCTTCTTGGAGCTGATAATAAAGCAGGGCTTGCTGAAATTGTTACTGCTATGGAATACCTTGTAAAACATCCAAGCATTAAGCATGGAACTATAAGAATAGGCTTTACTCCTGATGAAGAAATAGGTAGAGGAGCAGATTACTTTGATGTGGAGAAATTTAAAGCTGATTTCGCTTATACAATAGATGGAGGTCCTATAGGGGAGCTGCAATATGAAAATTTCAATGCTTGTCGTGCCCATATTACGATTCAGGGAAGAAATGTTCATCCTGGTTCTGCTAAAAATAAAATGATTAACTCCATAAGTATTGCTACTGAATTAAACAGTATGTTGCCGGTTCATCAAGTTCCGGAAGCCACTGAAATGTATGAAGGATTCTTTCATATAGTACATTTTGAAGGTTCCGTTGAAAAAACTAAAACAGCATATATTATAAGGGACCATTCAAAAGAGAAATTCCAAGAGAAAAAGCAACTTATTACCGAAGCAGTGGCTTTCTTAAACAAGAAGCATGGACATATTATTACTTTAGATTTAAAGGATAGTTATTATAATATGAGAGAAAAAATTGAGCCGGTAATCCATATTGTAGATATAGCTAAAAAGGCAATGGAGGACATAGGTATAAGGCCAATAATAGAGCCTATTAGAGGTGGTACAGACGGTGCTAGACTATCATATATGGGTTTACCATGCCCCAATATCTTTACAGGCGGATTGAACTATCACGGAAAGTATGAATATGTATCCATACAAGGTATGGAAAAGGCTACCTATACTATATTAAGAATTATTGAAATGTTAGCCGAATAAAAAACCCGATTCTCGGGTTTTTTATTTCCATACTTCCTTGTTCTTCTCTATATACTCAATTATCATATTATCATATGCCTGATTAAGTGTTTTGATTATCTTATTGTTTACTGAGTTTAGCTTAATATCATCTATTTCTGATATAGGTAGGATGTTTACGCTTGTACCAGTCATAAAGGCACCTTCTATTTTTTTCAAATCATCCACATGGATGGACTCTTCAATTATAGTGATACCAAGTTTCTCAGCTATTTTGAAGAGGTGTTTTCTAGTAATCCCTAGTAATATCTCTTCTTTTGGAGCTGTATACAACTTTTCACCCTTAACGAAAAAGATATTGGACCTACTACCTTCGGGAATATATCCATCATTCCTCACTAGCAGAGCTTCAAAAGCTCCATTCTCCTTCATGGTTTTAGCCACATCCTCTTTAAAACTTGTATGGAGAACCTTTGCATTAGGGTTATCTCTTTCGTATTTATATAAAATGGTTTTAATACCATTTTCATAGTATTCCTTTGGAGGATAGAAGCTTTCTACACAGAATACTGAGAAGTAGTTCTTTCCATCAGATTCTCCGCATAAGAGCTTTATATTACCCTTTTGTAACTTATTATTAAGTATGGTCTCTTTTATATAGGATTTTATATCCCCTTCACTTATTAGGTCAATACCAGTAAGTTTGGCTGATTCATACATTCTGTTTAAATGGTCTTCTAGATAGATAGGTACACCATCTATAATCCGAATTATTTCATAAATAGGTGGTTTACTTATTCCTTCGAATAATGTCAAATCATTGGAACTTATTAAATCTCCATTTACTACATAAAAATCTTTAATTACTTCTGCTTTCATATTATCCCCCTTACTTTTCTAACTCCTTCAAATTATTGATGATTATGTCTTTTTTTATCATAAACAGCCTTCTGCTATTTTCTACAAGACTATCCTTAAAATCCAACAAAGATAGATTTACTTTATCAACTCTATCCTTCTTATCCTCTTCTAACTTTAATCTTATTCCATTTATATTTTCTTCTCTTTCTGTTAAAGCCTTAGATGCTCCCTCTAAGTCCCCCTTACCTGTCCTATAATATGCCTGGTATGCAGCATATTTTATAGCGGAAACATCTCCGCCCATATCCTCTGTATATAAATCATAGATTGGCTTTAAGCTTAAGAGTGCTTGACTGGCATAGTCATAAATCTCAGGAATATTTCGATTTTCTAGATACTTGGTCATTTTGTTAAAGGATGATTCGAAAGCGTCTGCTCTTTCCTTAGTAAGTCCTTTCTTTTGCCCTTCTGCTTCAAAGCTGTTCCAGTGGGGATGAATCTCTTCTATTTTAATTTTAGCTTCATTCCACTTATTATCTATTTCTTCTTTCTTCTTATCCGGACTTAGAGATTTGTTTTTATCCTTAGCCCCTTGAGTTGCTTCACCTTGTTGATTTCCGAATCCTTTTTGAGATTCACCGCCATTTTTAGACTCCTCTTCACCATCTTGACCAGACCCTTGCTCTTGGTCTTGGTCTTCCTGTTCTTGCTTATTGGCTTCTGGACTGGCACCTTGTTCCGGTTGTTTTTTACTCTCACCTTCACTTAATGGAATATCTAGAGATAGCTTTTCGATATCTCCTATTGTTTTTAGCAAATCATCAATACCCTTAGCAAGAGAATCTAGGCTTTCTGGTGCTTTATCCTTAGGCTTTATACTAGGCTGATTGTTATTTTGTTTACATCCAACTAATACCAAGACTAGTATAACATATATTAGTAAGACTTTTCTTAATTTCATAAAAAAATCACCTCAGGATTAGTGTATCCAAGGGTGATTTTTTTATGTTCATATCATAATATAGGGGATAACAATCTTGATATCGATTCTTTGATTTTTATTATCTTAGAACGTTTAGAATAGCTTTCTAAAGTAATTTCCGTACAATCTTTCAAATCCTTAAAAAACTGTTCAGTAAGCTTTAGATTTGTTATTTCATCAAATATAAATGCATTGACCTCAAAGTTTAATTTAAAGCTTCTAATATCTAAATTAGCCGTACCAACAGAAGATAAGAAATCATCCATAATAAACACTTTAGGGTGAAGAAAGCCTTTTTCATAATTATAGAATTTGACCCCTGCACGTAGAAGCTCTCCTATATAGCTATGACTAGCCCAATATACAAATATATGATCAGGTTTATTCGGGATCATAATCTTTACATCGACTCCAGATAATCCTGCAGTTCTAATTGCTTCAAGCATACTATCATCAGGTATAAAATATGGAGTC
>CAZTEN010000089.1:6017-7776 GCA_964612495.1 uncultured Tissierella sp.
TTAATACTTGGCCATGTGGAGTCAGGACCACTGGTTACGATTTGTATTCCCACTGTCTTTTCTGAACTTTCATCTACTAGGTAAGACTGACAACTACCCAAAGTCTTATTGGTTGCATATCTCCAATCCAAGAAGAATCTCCATTGAAGTGAGCCTATAGATGAACCGGTAATTTTTATATGAGTATCTCTCCAATAGCCAAACTTTTTATTCTTGCCTATATATTCATCTCCAACGTTGAATCCTCCAAGATAGGCCTCCTTACCATCGATGATTACTATCTTTCTATGGTTTCTATAATTTATTCGGACGTTGAATTTTGGTATAAATGGTGGAAAAAATACTCCGAATTCTCCACCGGCATCAATAAAGGGCTGTAAAAATTTCTTGGTAAGGGTTCTACCACCCATCCCATCCACTAGAAGCTTTACTTCAAGACCTTCTTTAGCCTTATTGGTTAAAGCATCTAGCACTATCTGACCTAAGTCATCCTTCTTAAAGATATAATATTCCATATGAATAAATCTTTCAGCCTTTTGGATGCTCTCTAGAAGAGCCTTGAACTTTTCTTCACCTGAAAAAAATAAGTCTACAGAGTTATCCTGAGTAAAATAGGATTTACTGCTTATTAAATGCATCTTAATAAGGTCTGAATAATTACGGAAATTTGGGTCCTTATAATAAAATTCTTTATTTTCCAACTGTTTTTCTTGCTCTTCTGCTATATCTGAATAGCAATTATCCTCATCCTCTTTCAACTTAAACATCTTAGATTTTGATAAGTCTTGCCCTAGGAAGAGGTAAAATATAAAACCTATACCGGGTAGAAACATGAGCACCATAAGCCATAACCAGGTTGCTGTAGGATTTTTTCTTTCAAAGAATATCAAGAGGATTCCCAACAGGATATTTATCCATATTAAGTTAGTAAATACCCATGTATAAACCTCAATAAAGGTGCTCATAATATCCTCCTTTAACTATTCTTTTTAGATTTATATCTTAGATTTGCATCAAGAACTCTCTTTCTGATTCTATAGTTAAGAGGAGTTATCTCAATTAGCTCATCATCTTCAATAAATTCCAAGGCCTCTTCTAAAGACATTATCTTTGGAGGTGATAATCTAAGGGATTCATCTGAACCAGATGCCCTAACATTGGATTGATTCTTCTTTTTGGTTACATTTACCTCAATATCCTGACCCTTAGGGTTTGAGCCTATTACCATTCCACAATAAACACTTACTCCTGGTTGTACAAACAAAATTCCTCTCTCTTGTGCAGCATGAAGTCCATAGGTAGTAGTCTCACCGGTTTCGTAAGCAATTAGAGACCCAACATTTCTTGTAGCAATATCCCCTTTGTATGGGGCATACTCATCGAATATGGAGTTCATTATACCATTACCCTTAGTATCGGTTAAAAATTCAGATCTATATCCAATTAATCCCCTCGCAGGAATGGAGAATATAATTCTAGCATAACCACTAGTAGCCTCTGACATGCTTACTAATTCTCCCTTTCTTTGACCAAGCTTATCAATTACAGTTCCTATAAATTCAGTAGATACGTCGATAGTTACCTTTTCCATTGGCTCTAGCTTCTTGCCATCTTCATCATATTTAAAAAGCACTTCTGGCTTGGAGATTTGAAATTCATATCCTTCTCTACGCATGTTCTCAATTAGAACTGATAAGTGTAGTTCACCTCTTCCTGAAACCTTAAATGCATCAGTAGCATCGGTGTCTTCAACTCTTAA
>CAZTEN010000090.1:0-5536 GCA_964612495.1 uncultured Tissierella sp.
AGAGCTTCTGGTTTTTGCGTTGGATATCCAGTTATTTCTGGTGAATTCACTATTGTCTGAAAAGTTGCAATATCTGACCATACATCAGATACAGGTACTCCTTTTGCCTCATCAAGATAGATCCTTCTTGTTTGTGTTATAGGCTTATATACTCTTCCATCTTCATCAACTTTACTGAACCTCTTAAGCTGCTTTTCGTCATAATCAAGATATTCTTTATTAAATGTACAATTACTACTCTTAGTATAATAAAATATATTCTCATGACCTCTTACATAGCTGTTTACAAGACTTTTATAACCAGATATTCCGATAAGATGCCAAATAACTTCCCTTTTAAAATTGTTTTTACCAAATATTTCATCCATTACAACTTTAATATAATGACTCATTTTTTCATCAAGGTGTACATATATACTTCCATTATCATCTAATATTTCTCTTATATATACTAATCTCTCTCTTAATCCTTCAATGAATTCAGCACTTTCAACCTTGTCTGAATAGCTATCTGCTCCCTCTGATGATTGAAAGTCACTTTTAGTTGCAAAGGGTGGGTCAATATATACTAACTTCACCTTATCTTTAACTTTATCCTTAATTAAAGGATCCTGGTTCATATAACAAGTTTTTAAAAACTGTAGATTGTCACCTTGGACAATCATATTTCTCCACTCGTCTTCACTACTCTCACCAAAGCTTCTTACTACCTGCAGTGGTGCCGCTCCTCCTGTTAAAGCTGCTTGTGCCAATATTACTGATTCAGGCCTTTTACCGGCATATTCTATAGTTGGTATTTTGAATCTATCCAGTTCCTTGTAGTCAAATTTACCTGCTGTCCTTAATTTATCAAAGAAACTTGGTGAAAGTTTTATTACTAAGTCCTCTGGTACTTCTGTACCATCTTGTATACATTCGATTAACTTTTGTATTTCTTCATCTGTAAGTAATATTTTTGCCATAATAACCTCACTTAAATTTATTTTCTAATAGTTTATTTAAAACATCTATTTTAGTTTGATTCTCTTCCCTTGGAATCAGATTAAATTTATTAATTCTTAAAAATCTATAGCCATAGCTTTCAAGCTCAAGCTGTCGTTGTATATCGTATTCCAGATATTCCTGTGAAAAATTATATTCATTAACAATATCCGGATTTTTGGTATGGTATTCAAGTCCATCATATTCTAATATAAGGGATTGCTCCTTACCTCCTTGTGAAAGTGTCAGCAAAAAATCAACTCTATATTTCGGTATATATCGTTTATATGTTTCCATTATATACTTGCCGATTGGAAATTGAGCAATTAGTTTAATATTTTCTTTGTTTGTCTTATAGAATTCTGTATTAATAATCATTGTATAAAGATCTTTTTCTGCTACAGAATCAAATACTGATTCATCCTCAATATAGTTATCAACCATTTGTTCAAGCAAGTTTTTGTAATGTTTCAAAGCATCACCAAGTCTGGTATCATAATAATCTTCTATGGGCATACTATGGACAAAGACCATTGTATCTTTTGCCCTGCTGAAGCCTACATTAAGCCTTTGCATTTTAAATTTATGTATATCATCCGCTACTTGTCCTGGAACAGGGTATATTGATTTAAGACTTCCATTTCCTAATTTCTTATCTTCAACAAAAGAATAATATATCGTATCTCTTTCTTCTCCTTGAACATCTGCTACAAACCATATTGAAAGCTTATGGTCTCTTTGAAGGATGTAGTAATTTTCCAATTCTTTCCTTAAGGTCCTTTCCATTTCCTGCTTCTGTTCTCTGAATGAAGTTATAATACCTATTGTACCTTTGTAACCATTTGCAATTAGATTAATTATATCATTTTTAATAGCTTCAATTTCATCGAAGTTTATATTATTGCCTGAATTACCCTTTGTTTCAACCTTTATAAATCTCAATACTTCTTTTATTGGTTTTGTGCGAATTCTATTTACAATCAAAGGTATCTGACATTGCTTGTAGAAAAACTCGTTAGAGTAGTCAATTATTTCAGGAAAGCTTCTAAAGTGAGTGTCAAGTGAAATTGAATAATTCCTTAATGCCTTTGCAAAATTAAGGGTTGATGTTCTAATATTAAATGTTTTTAACCAATCTTTAGTACCACCCTCAGGAGTATATATTTTTTCGTTCTCTATATCATCTTCATCTATATCTTTAGAAACTTCATCAATAAATTGATTTTTTTGTTCCTCACTTATTTCTGTATTATATTCCTTTTCATAACTTTCAAGAATGTCCTTAAAATATTTTGATGAATAATCTTTATTTACGTTAACTGCTCCAATTGCACCATATTGCAACTCATCCCCAAGGACTACAACCTGTTTTGCTCTAAGCATTAGTGATATTGATTCAGCAATTGATACTTGAGAGGCTTCATCTATAATTAAAATATCAATTAAATCCTCTTCCATTGGAAAATACTGAGATAGTAATTCAGGTTCTGACAAAATGCATGAAATATTATTTAAAAGCACCTCAGCCTCTTGTTTATTTAACCTTTTTCCTGCCTTCAATGTTGTTTCAATACGGCTTATATCACCGATATAATTATTCAAATTTTTCAATCTGCTGTCATTAATATTTTCTAACTTTCGTTCTATGCTTTGGTAATAATCTTTTATATGATTTTGGTTAGGTAATACATAATTTTCATCGGTAGTTAAAGTTTCAAACAATTTTACATACTTAAATAACAAGCTGTCGTTATCATTTTGTTTAAAAAACTTCTTTATTGAATTTACCGTTTTATTATCAAATCCTGATTTTTCTATTATTTTAGAGTATCTTTCAGAAAACAATCTTATTGATTCCGATTCATCAATCGTTGTTTTTTGAATTATTTCTTTTACGGACAATAAGAAGCGATATATATCCTTCATTTCCACTTGGCTTAAATCAAGACGTCTATAAAATTCACTGAATTGATCTATTTCATTTCTATTTTTTTCAATATCCTTAATATTATTAAGGGCTTTTATTAATTGTTCTAAATTGATTTCATCTATGTTCTTTTTAGACAATATTTTAATATTATCATTTAAGAATCCATATTTGAGACTCGATAAATCTTTTGTATTTTTTAAGATATTATTTTTTTTACCTCTATGTAAAAACTTTATTTCAATATCATCAGTAAAAATCTTTGAGGTGTGCTTAATAAATGTCCCTATTTCTTTTATTGTTTTTTCATAATCATTTAAAACAGCTATATCAATAGAATTTAAATCATCTATTTCTTTTGTACTAATATTTATCTTATTTATTAGCTCGCAAGTTTCAATAAGTATAGGAATTGAATCTTTTATTGATAACAGATACTCAAATTTATCTATTGTAATATTTGAATTTAAATAAGGTACGCTTTTTATATAGTCTGATAATTTATCAATATCAACTGTTTTATTGTTTGATTTTACTGGACGGTCATTTTCTGTTATTATTAATTCACTGATTAATTTCTGTTCTATCTTTTCAAACTCAAATAAGTTTTTAACCTGTGTTTCATAAATATTTGAACTATTCAAATATTGTTCAGTCTGTTCATATATTATTTCTTTTTGTTTTTCAATATCTTTGTTAATTGCATCTATATTAAAATCATTATGTCTATTTGTTGCTGCTGAAATCACAGGACTTGCTAATGTGTTTTCAAAATTGTTGATGCTATCAGAATTCTTCTTTGATATTCTCATTATGGAAGGCTTTGCATTTGGATGTAATTTCTTAAATCTTTCGGTCATCATTCCATCAATAACATCTATTGCAGCCTTTTTATGTGAAGTTATCACAACAGACTTTTTATTTTGATTAGCCCAATAAACCATTGCTAATATTACATATGATTTTCCTGTGCCTGGTGGTCCATCTATTACAATAATGTTATTTTGGGGATTTTCTAAAGCTAACAATACTCTTTTTTGTCTGTTATTTAAATTAAGCGGAATAGTTGATAATAATGAGCTCGCCTTATTTGCTCCATATCTATTTGTATATTCTTTATTAACATCATCAGTTGTGTTTGGTACATTGCCAGATACATAATTATTGATTAATTCAATAAACTTCCCCCCTTGACCAGCATCTATACGTGTGATTAATTCAGAATAATCCAGTAGTTTTCTGTCTTCTTTTTGAACTATTTGCAGTCCAACCCTAAAATAAATATTTGGTTTACCTTGGGCTGTTATAGTATTAAATCCTTGTTCTAACAAAAATGGATTAAAAAAATCATAATTGTCCTGTAGAAAACTTTCAATTGTATGTAAATAATCCGGAGTGTCAACTATTCGTGATGCCCTTGGAATTGATAGTATATTATTAAAGTTACCGGAATTTATTGCAGGAGTATTAATAAATATTACACCGCTATCATTCTTTATATTTACAAAATTTGCATTACTGTTTATAGCTATTTCCGCCAAAAATATCGGCATGATATCATCTGCAAGTTCATTTTTATTATTTATTCCATGGAAAAAAATATAAGCATTTCCATTATACTGAGATTGGGTTGAAGAGAATTTTCTTATCATTGAATATAAATCATACATTTCAAGAGTCCATGATGAAGATGAAATATAATCATAAACATAATTATAAAATTCTTCTACAGAATTTGAATTTACAACAAATTCTTTTATCTTATCATAAATAACCTGCTCAATAAATTTGGGGTTGAAAGAAGTAATAGGCATTGAAAAATCCTTTATAAGATAGTTAAGTTGTTTTTTCTTTTCTTCTTGCATTATAATTAAAGTATTTTTTACTTCTTCTCTAAATTCCATGTTGAAAGTTCTGAATGAATTATATAGTAATTTTTTCTCATTCTCTAATGATTGTAGCTCTTCAATAGAATATCCATTGTCAACTTTATCCTGAAGCTCATTGCTTATTACTTCATTCAAATAATCAGCATTATATTTTGTTTTTAAAGCACTTGTTAGTCTACATACAAAATCAGAAGAATCAAGATTGATGACATATTCTCCCTTCTTAATTGTAAAATCAAGTGTTTTACCTAATCTTAGGGCATCTAATATTTGCCTTTGAAATTCTGGAAATATGGGAAAATCACAAGTTAAATAATCATTAGTCCACCTGTATACACCCTTACTCTGAAATCTGAATTTTGTTTCAGTAAATGCTGCGAAATAATTTAAAATACTTTTCGAAAATTCACTCATTATTTCTGTCCCCCTACGATTATAAGTAACATCTATAGTTATTATACTACATCAATATTAGTTTTTCAATTATTCAACATGTTTTGTTTGTGTCAAGTATTCGTTGGCACGTTTTATCCTGTAAAAATCATCCAGTTTTATCTTTAATAAAAATATGAAAATTCTACCACTTTATCAATGTGCAAAACTTAAAAAGAACCTCTAAAGCATTTTCCAACATTCACCGCCACCATTGACAATCCAATAAATAAATGCTTAGTATTTTTACCCGAAGGCGACAAACTCAAAGCAAGCTAAATTTTCTGCCTTCGTTTTGAGGCATTTT
>CAZTEN010000090.1:5546-7763 GCA_964612495.1 uncultured Tissierella sp.
AGGGGTGGCTATATACCCTCTTCAGGCTCAAAATCTAAAGCAAACTGATTTTAACCCTGCTAATAAATTTTTAAATCACTGATGACTCTGTTTTTTACCAGGTTTCTAATTGCTTTTCTTCCCTCAGTAACCGGCTGACCTTCGTATGGCATTGGAACTATTTTTATTGAATTACTACCATTGCCTTTATTCATTCTATTAGCCTGCGCGGCTGATAATTGGACAATTTCTACGATTTCATTTTGAATAGTCTCTGATACTGCCCCATCAAATATTCCATCTAACTGGTTATATAAATCGCCACTTGCTCTTGCTGTTAATAATTTCGCCAGATGGTTACCCCCGTTTTCTGACCAGCTCATCTTACGGTTTTTCATCCTTAGTGCAATAATATTACATATATCTGCTTCCATTGTTCCCATACCTCTGTATTCAAGCCCGTTTGGTAGTTTAGGTAATTCTATATTTCTTAATTGATAAGGCTTTAGCCCTTCACGGTTATTTGATAAATAGTTATATAGTTTTTCTATTTTTTTAAATGTTTCTTCATTACTATTATGTTTTATTAGTAATTCAGTTAGTTCTTCGAATACCTTCTCTATTTGCCCCTTTTTTATTAAGTTATTAATTTTTTCAGCTTGTTTTTTATCTGGTATACTTCTTAATATTGAACGTGAAATATGGAAAGGGTCTAGCTGGAAATGAGCACCTTCTTCATTTAAATCAGGCTTTATCCATCCGTCTCCATCTCCATTAACTATCCTTAGTTTTATTTCATCTACATTGTATTTTTGAGCTACTTTCGATTCCCATAACTTTTTAAATTCCGAACTCTTATGAAAACCTGCACAAGCAGTTTTGTTATATACCTCGTACTCGTCTTTTTGGTTTCTTCTATTTCTAAAGCCTTCGTAGTTTATGGCTACTTTCATTTCTTTTTTTCTGCCCTTTGAAGGTCTGTCTTTTCCTTGTACACATAACCAAACACCATCTGCTTCTTGGAATAGCACATCTACTTCTCGTTCTCCATTTAATTCACCATGTTCATGTTTTTCTATAAGCTGCTGTTCTCTTTCTTCTAATTTTGCTCCAACCTTTTGAATAACATTCCATGCTGTTGTATGACTTAAACTTGTATTTGTAGTACTTTCTACTGCTTCGGCAGTTTTGCGGTAAGATTCTTCTAATGATCTTTCAATTATTTTTTCTGCTAAATTAGTTGAAATATGACCAATAGTTTCATTATTTAGATATTGATCTAATAAATGTATATATCCTTTTTTATTATCGCCATTGTAGCACTCATAAATTCTTCTACCATATTTTATTGTACCCATGACAGTATTAATATGGGTTTTCTTAATTCCCTTATGCCGATATTTTTCTACATCTCGTGTTGCCATTAGCACTTTATCTAACCTTTCTAATATATCTTTAAAAACTTCACAAGCTATATTACAAACAATTTTATAAATATCTTGCTCTAGGGTCTTGAAACTTATGTTATTATCATTTAAACTTATACTATACATGTAATCCTCCGTTGTGTGTTTTGGTGATGCTAATATTATAACGGATGATTCATGTATTTGGAAGGGCTTCTATGGAATCCCTTCCTTTTTCATGCCTATTTGCCTACAAATATTATACTCATACACATGTTTTGCAAACTAAAGTACCAATATCTCAATATCATCATATAATTGATAATTATTCAACAAATATTTTACCAAACTCGAATAATTGTATTTTCATATGGTACAATACCTATTTCCCCATGGTCATATTGTTTCCATGTTGTATTATAACAATAAGCTCGAAAAACGTAAGCTGTTTGTTTATAATCTTCTATGTCAACCATATTATCATTACTAAAAAATACTGCAGGATTTATTCGTTCTTGTTTTTTAGGAGTAAAACCAGTTGTGTCAATGACATAATTTATTAAAGAAAGAATCTCACCTTCAAAATTAGAATCCTGTTCTATTATGCATAACAATTTGTTTCGCCTAACAATCGCATTTGCTTCTCTCAATTCTTCTGGCATTAATTCATATTTACCAAATGGTGTATACCTATTAACTTCACCTTTAATATAATCTTCATACAGGCATGGAATTTCTTGAAGCAACTTTTCAAGCTTTTCCTTTTTAGTCATGAAGCCTCCTTCATTATTCAATAAAAATTGTACCATAATCTCTCTTCTATTTATCTTAA
>CAZTEN010000091.1:0-7745 GCA_964612495.1 uncultured Tissierella sp.
TTACTGACCAAGTAGCAGTAATATTCTACGAAGTGGGAACCTTTGAACCTAGTTATTATTTGAGGCTTAATATGAAATTAATGATCTCACTCTTTAATTCCTTATTTAAAGGTAATTCTGGTTCCTTGTAGGTAGCTAAGTTACCTTCCATATCCCTTGGTGCATCCTTCAGGATATGGTTCATTCCTTTAATAATAAGCAACTTACTTTCCTTAGCTGAATGAAGGGCCTCTGCATCTTCTACAGTGACTTGAATATCATTGTCCCCCTGAAGTATGAGAATGGGGGCGTCGATTGATTTATAGACCTCCACCGGGTCATATTTAAACCATGAAATCATATAAGGCTGGACGCTAGGTCTAAATAAGGCATAAAGATCCTCAGGAACGTCCTCCACAAGATTGCCCTTATTTAATTCCTCTAGAATAGGATTTGTTCTATCGGTGATTTCCTTAGGCTGAGTAGATAATTGCCTTAATAGAGTATCATAAATTCTAAAACCTACTCCTGCTATGGAAATAAATCCATCTACCTTGCTATCAGAAGCTGCCTGAGCTCCGATTAAGGCCCCTTCACTATGGCCAATAATAAAGACCTTATTAAATCTAGAATCCTCTCTCACCTTATCCACCCATAGGTTAAGGTCTTTAATATAATCCTCAAAGACCAGGTCTTCTTCTTTTTCAATTAAGGCCATGGATGCTGCTATGCCCCTTTTGTCATACCTAACACTTGCTATTCCTGATTCAGCTAGGGCTTCCGCTATCATCTTGAGACTATTATTATCTCCTGATATATGACTATTTCCATCCCTATCAGTGGGGCCTGACCCCTGGTGAATAATGGCAATAGGAAATTTTCCACTTCCATTAGGAATAGTCAAGGTTCCATAGATGGTGCCTCCAGCTACTTCAAGATTATACTTTTCTTCCTTGTAGTTTTTATTTCCTCCAGAACACCCAGCTAATAGTAGTGATAATGTTAATGTAATTATTATAAAACTTCTATTCATAAATATCAGACCTCCTAAAATAAATTTAAGTATCGGAAGTTATAATCCACACCTCTCACCTCATTATGGTCAATGAATTTTTCTCAAGTAAATAGGTGGGTGCTTAGGCACCCACCTATTTATAAACTATCTGCAAAATCTTGTCTAAACTTCTTAACCAATTCTTCTTGCCAATCTGATACTGCCTCTAATCTTCCAAAGAAGAATCTAAGGGTCTTAGGCTCCTCTACAAACTTAAGGCCACCTATTAAATGTCTATTTTCATATAACCATGTAATCCTATCTATAACATACTTTACCTGAGATAAGGTGAAGACTCTTCTTGGCATTGCCAGTCTTAACAACTCCATATTAGCAAGTGGCTCATTTCCATCTTCATCCCTAGCTTCAGACAAGGTTCCTCTTTCCATTCCTCTTGCCCCACTAGCAATATATAGGGCTGCTGCCAAGGCTCCTGCCGGATATTGATTTTGAGGTATATGGTCTAAAAATTTCATGGCATCAAGATGGCATCCCAAACCACCTGAAGGTGTGACTACCGGTACTCCCCTTTTAATAAGTTCATCAGTCATATAGGATATGAACTGTGGAGCTTGATTAATAACATTTTCGTCCATAGTCTCATCTAATCCTACAGTTAAAGCTTCCATTTCTCTTACTGACATACCACCATATGTTAAAAACCCTTCGTAAAGAGTGACTAACTCTCTCATCTTTAAGTATAATTCCTCATTATTTGTAATTATTCCGCCACCTCTAGCAAAGCCTAGCTTACGAGCTGAGAAATAAATTATGTCGCATTCATTTGCCATCTCCATAGTGATTTCTCGTATGCTTTTATCCTTATAAGCATCTTCTCTTACCTTAATAAAATGTAGATTGTCAGCTAAAAGGCTTGCATCTAGAACTAATGGTACATTATGGTTTTTACATATTTTGTTTACTTCCCTTAGGTTTTCTAGAGAGAAGGGTTGTCCACCTATTAGATTGGTGCCTGCTTCCATTCTTACAAATGCAATACGCTCAGAACCATTCTTCTCTATTACTTCTTCTAGCTTCTGTAAATCCATATCCCCCTTGAATTGATTACCACTAGTGACCTTTATTCCTTCATCTATAATGGTTTCAACCACAATACCACCATTTACGTTTATATGGGCTTTAGTAGTCGTAAAGTGGTAGTTCATTGGTACAATATTTCCAGGCTTAACAAGGGCTTGTGATAAAATATTTTCACAGGCTCTACCTTGATGGGCAGGCAAGAAATACTCTGTTCCAAAGATTTCCTTAAGCTTACTTTTTAATCTAACAAAGGTTTCACTACCTGCATAGCTATCATCTGCCACTAACATTGCTGATTGTTGGCGATCACTCATGGCATTAACTCCGCTATCTGTCAACATGTCCATGAAAACATCCCTATTGTTTAACAAGAAGGTATTGTTTCCTGCTTTCTTCATACATTCCAATCTTTCCTCAATAGGCAATAATTCTAACTTCTGTACTATACGCACCTTATGCATTTCTATAGGAAACTCTTCCCCGGAAAAAATTTTGATATTTGACATTTCATATGACCTCCAATTTCTAAAATAAAAAAACAAAACCAAAAAACCCGCCCTTTGTCTAAAACAAAGGACGGGCAATAGCCGTGTTACCACCTTAATTCACCAGCATTTCACAATACTAATCTTATTGAGTACAACTATACTCTAGCACTATAACGGTTGCAGATTTCCGTCTCAGCCTACTTTATCTTCAGCCAAGCAACTCTTAAGATGTATTCAGAATAACATATCTACTACCTCCCACCAACTGGCAGCTCTCTTTAAGATAATTAATATCCTTACTAATTCTTAGTCATGGTTTTTAAATATAGTATTCATTTTAACCCTTTGCATCGCTAAAGTCAAGAGTTATTTTAAAACATCTAAAACTATGGAAAGCCACCATTAAATTTTTCATAATATCCATTGACATTGTATTATATATTCCGTATAATAAATTATACCCCCATAGGGTATAAAAAATAATGGAGGTACATGATATGGATAATTATTTTATTAAGACCAACAGAACCTTTACCAACATAAGAAAGTATGGCTGGATCCTTACAGTTTTAATTGCATTAGGGGGTAGATGGGAGCCAAAACTTGGACTCTTAGTTGTTTTTATTATGGCAGGTCTAACAGGAGTATCATTCTTTACAGGTCGATATTGGTGCGGAAACATCTGCCCTCATGGAAGTCTATTTGACTCAGTTATCGCACCTATAAGCAGAAATAAAAAAATCCCCAAGCTCTTTAAAAACAAAGTATTTGGTGCAATCTTTCTTATATTCTTTGCTTGGAATTTCTCCAATAAGATTATTAAAATCTCACCTCTTTGGGGAACCTTCGACTTTTTAGATAAGTTGGGATTTATATTCTCTAATACTTATTTGGTCGTATTGATAGTAGGAGGAATATTTGCTCTAACCATAAACTCCAGAACCTGGTGTCAATTCTGTCCTATGGGAAGTCTTCAGAAGATATCCTATACTGTAGGTAAGACAGTAGGCGTAGCTAAAAATACCAATGTCTTGGTAACTATAGAAAGCAAAGATAAGTGTCATAGCTGCGGCAAGTGCTCAAGAGTTTGTCCTTTCCAGCTTACTCCTTATCTAGAGTTCAATGATAAGAATCAATTTGATAATATAAACTGTATTAAGTGCGGAACATGTGTAGAGAACTGCCCTGCAGGTATTCTTTCCATAAAGACAGAAAAACAGGCCATAGACTTAAAAGAGAAGACCCTTGTTCTAGGATATGAAAACAGAAAAGAGATAGAGGCAAAGATTACCAAGATAATGGATTTAGGAAATGACCTTAGAGAATTTGAATTCACTTTCCAAAATCCTCATGAAGTTAATTACAAGGCAGGGCAATTTATACTGGTAAGAATTATGGATGAACCAAAGCAGTATAGAGCCTACTCTATTTCATCCTATAATGAAAACAACAGAAGCCTTAAGGTAATTATAAAGAAAGTTCCTAAAGGATTTGGCACAGAGATAATATTCGATAACTTCAAGGTAGGAAGTGACATAATGCTCGAGGGTCCTATGGGAGATGAGCTTGTAGTTGGGGATGATGTGAAAAAGGTACTATTTGTAGCCAATGGCATTGGTATTACACCTTTTATCGCCCTAGTAAAGGACGTACTTTTAAACAGACCTGATATAGAAGAAGTTAAGCTTCTAAATGGCCAAAAATTTGAAAATGAATTTATATACGATGATTATTTTAGAGAGCTAAGCAAGGAATATGATAAGTTCCACTATATCCCTGTAGCTTCAAGGGAGGAAAACTTAGATAAAGGATTAAGAAAGGGTTATGTAACCAACCTTATTAAAGAGTTGGATGTTGCAGACTATAAGGTATATATGTGCGGCTCAAAGAATATGATAGCCGACAGCTATAAAATCCTATTGGATAAAGGGCTTGAAACATCGGATATATTTTATGAAAGCGAAGAAAAGGTAAAATTAGAAAGTGCTGCATAAGAACAAAAGGGTCCAGCCCTTTTGTTCTTTTTTCAAAACTAAAACAATAGTATAGCTACAAGAATAGTTGCTATAAATCCTGCACTTACAGGTACCATATTCTTAACAACCAAATCCCTAGGATCTACCCCACAAATTGCTGCTACGGAAATAACTCCCCAAGGTATTATTGTTCCGCCACCTACCCATATGGCGGTAATCTGTCCAAGGGCTGCAAGTCCTTCCTTGTTTATATTAATTGCACTGGAAAAAGTCTGCGCCAATGAGCCTACCAAAGGTAATCCTGAGAATCCGGAACCATCAAGACCTGTAATACCTCCAATAATTGCCTGTATAATTACCACCGGTCCTTTTGAAAGCGGAACCTTGTCTGCAAGGTACAATCCTATATCTGTCAATAACCCTGTTGCATTGGGTCCTAATATCTCTTTTGCAGTTCCTTCGCTTCCGAGGAAGAAAAAAGCACCTATTACGATTACGGGAGCAAATATCTTTATTCCGAATATAAATCCATCTTTTATGTACTCAGTCACCTTTTCACAGGATTTAACCGGCCTATACTCTATTAGGGCCACCAAGGTCATAATGATGACAGAAGTTCCACCTACAAGGTCTGTTGCTTCGCCACCTCTGAGTTTATACTTATACATTACATAGGCATCAATTAAAAAAGCTAAGGGAGTAACAATTGCTACAAGCCTTGCACGGGGAGTTGCCTTTGCTATGGATGATGCATTATATGAATCATAATCGGGAATTTCTCCACAATCATGGCAACCTGATTTCAAATCACTTCTCATCATTAAAAAAGCTGTAATAATGGTTACACTACTCATGGTTATCCAAAGAGGTAAGCTGGCATTGATAATATATCCGGCATTTGGAAGTCCTGCTGCCTTTGCAGTAACTTCCGGTGCCCCCTGAATGAAGTAGTCACCCGACAAGGCCACACCATGGCCAAATAGATTCATAGCCGATGCAGCCCAAACTGCAGGAAGCCCTGTCTTTCTTGCAGCCGGTAACATAATAGCCCCTACCAAAGCTACTGCAGGTGATGGCCAAACGATAAAGGATACGATCATCATTACAAGTCCCAATATCCAAAAGGCTACATTCTTGCTTATCATTACTTTTTTAATCGGTCTTAGCATCAATTCATCGGCACCTATATCACTAAGGGCCTTGGACATGGCCACTACCAAGGAAATTATAACAATGATACCTAAGAACTCTTTTCCTGCTGCTATCATAGCGTTGAATATTACCTGAACCGCTGCAATAAGGCTTCCGGTAGATGCAAAACCCATCAAGAACAAGCCTATTATACAAGGCAAAACCGTATCCATTTTTAAACTCATAGTCACTATGATTACTAGAATCATAGAAATATATATAAAGTGTAGTATACCTAATTCCACTTATCTTACCTCTTTCTCTTTTAAGTATCGGGGCATGTTCGCCTCGTTATTTTTCTATTGCTCTTGCAAATATGTTTTTCATACCACACTCTTCAACGCGTTTCGATATTTGGGCTGAATCAATGTTATATAAATTTAGGTCTTTCATTCTTTCAAAATATACAGACCCTGAGAATGTATATTTTTTCGTCATTCCCTCCGGCTTTGACATCTCTTCTTTTACATAGGAAATAGCATCTCCTGTTGCAAGGCCTTCAGGGATAGCGAGCAATTCCTTGCCTAAGGCATATCTTACACTATTATGTCCCGCCAAAGTTCCTGTTACTATGGCTTCTGTATGTCCAACTAACAATCCAGCCTTTTCACCACAGCAGAACAAGTTCTCTGCACCTTCAACCTTAAGATAATTATCCCTTGGAGCCATGGCAAAATATCTCATGGAGTTCCCTTTCCCACCTGCATATGGATCCTCAAATCTTGCATCTTCAAAGCCGGGAATCTTTCTTAAAGTCTCTGGATTGTAATAGGGTGTCATTAGCTTTGCATGACCTGTATCTAGAAGTATTATATTGTCCCTGAATTGTGGAAGAGCATATTGTTGACAAGCTTTAGCATCAAGGTGGTCTTCAATAAGGTCTTTAGGAAGAGGTATAACTGCCACACCCTTCTCCTTAAGCTCTTTTTGAATTTCTTCTGAAAGGGATTCCTTGTAAAGCTTACAGGAACCACTCATAGCACCAATGGACCCATCAGCCTTGCCACCCATGGACTCTTCTATACCAGCAAGTCCTGTAAGACTTACCCTTCCTCCAAAGCTAGGGCATCTTAATATACACATTGCACATCCATTGCCGTACTTAGTACAATTCTTTATAGGTCCGGCAGTTCCGGTTGCATCGACAAAGACATCGCCTTCATATCTATTGCCTTCGGAATCCTCAACACTTAAAATTCTTCCATTATCAATTACAATTTTACTAACACGCATATTAAAAACTATCTTTATCCCTAGCTTTAATAGATGCCTAATAACCTGCCCTGGCGTTTTTCCCACATCATAAAGATTTGCATGCTTATGCCCTGGGAATTCTATATTTATATGCCTTGAAGACTTATCACAAATCTCAAAAAGATCACCACACCCCATGGCTATGATTTCTTCAGCTGCAGTGTATCTTCCGTTGTTTCTCATTATACCGCCAACTAATCCGGTACCAAGAAGCATGTCCATCCTTTCTAAGACAGTTACTTCAGCACCTGCTTTTCTGGCACTAATGGCTGCTGCACAACCGGCCCATCCTCCACCAACTACTATTACTTTTTTCATCTTAATCCTCCATTAAAAATTTATACATTACAGTCTTTAGCACAGATTTGCCTAGACTGTATCTGACCTAACCTAGTTTACAGTAAACCACTGTAAACTAGGTTAGGTCATAAAAAAACAAGACGATAGAATATACTAACGTCTTGTTTAAAAAATACACGACTAAATTATGTACAAAACAATAGCTCTCCACCACATTGGTGACAGTTGCAGAATTATTAGTTCTGAAACCAGGCATGGATATAAGAGAATTATCCACCCTTCGGATCCTTTCCCTTTCAATAAGAATCAACAGCATCTCTCATGCCTCAGCTTATTTACTCATGTTGGGACCGCCTCTATCTACTTTATTCGATTAGAATAATTATATAATAGTTTGTCGTAATGTGCGGATCTTTGACAGTTGAATAATAAAAAAATCGCTGAAGCCATTGAAAAGGCTTT
>CAZTEN010000092.1:0-7703 GCA_964612495.1 uncultured Tissierella sp.
ATAATCACATTCCAGTACATCTAAGGCATGAGGATTATCATCGATAAATCCTTTGATGAGCCATTTATCTTGAGCCTTATTAATATCCTTCACCCACTGAAGAAGTTCTCTGCCAAATCCACCTGCCCCAACAATAATCAATTCTTTCATTTAGCACCATCTCCTTGCACCTTAAAATTAGTCTTCATTAGTCTTTCTATTGCCCATAAATGCTTCCATAGTTGCATCTGTTTGAGAACTAATGCCTTCCCTTACCAAGACCTTCTTAATAGTTAAAAATATGATCTTCAAATCTCCGATAAAACTAACATTATCCACATACTCTACATCCAGATTGAACCTATCCTCCCAAGATAAGGAATTTCTCCCATTAACCTGTGCTAATCCGGACAAACCGGGTTTGACCTCATGTCTTCTTTTTTGTTCTTCATCATAAAGTGGGAGATATTGAATTAATAGTGGTCTAGGACCAATAATGCTCATGTTGCCTTTTAGTATATTGAAAAGCTCAGGTAGTTCATCCAGAGATGTACTGCGTAAAAATTTGCCAAACTTAGTCAACCTGATATTATCCGGCAAGAGTTTCCCTTCCTCATCCCTCTCATCTGTCATAGTCCTAAACTTATACATCTTAAAGAGCTTCTCATTTAAACCCGGTCTTTCTTGTTTGTAAATCACAGGGCTGCCAAGTTCAATCTTTACCAGTAATCCAATGATTAGCAAAAGAGGACTAAGAACCATGATAGCAGCTAGGGATAGGATAAAATCCATAGGCTTCTTGAAATATCTCCTATATATACCCTGTCTTACACCACTATAATGAGATGGCCGCTCATCCTGCTTAAGCTCCTTATAAGGCTCTATATCTTCCTTTCCCGTAATCATACAATGGAGCTTCTTAACAACTTCAATATTGTCTTGGCTAAATTTTCTGGCAAAACAAATTCCTTCATCTGCATTAATAAGATCTTCATAATCCTCCATTGTAAATACATGGGGCGAATTTCTTTGTTCGCTTCTTATAAAATCGATAAACCTGGAATTCCCTTGATGTGTCTGTTCAAAAGCATTAATCTTTTCTTTAAAAGGCGATTCCATAATTAGGGTTTGTAAAAATATTTCATCACAGGTTAAAGTGAACTTATAATCCTTAAATATTTTAGCTTTATTATCTATAACATATTTTGCAAATTCATCGGTAATACTAAAAAGTGCTGCCCCATTATAAAATTGCATATCACCTTTTCTTCTTATGCCTAATAACCTTTGCATTCGAGCCAGGGAATGATTTATTATTCTGATAAATTTATTTGTGCGATAGTACCTATTCTCAACTAAAAAGTGGTAATAATTTGCCTTGTACTTGGATAGCTCATACTGGTCATTTTTAAAACCAATGAATTCACTCCCATAGTTTTCATCAAAAAAGTTGTGAATTTCATCCTGGCTTTTTAAAGGTAAATCTGCCCCTTGAAAATAGTGATAATATGAAAACTCTTCATCGTACTTAATAGCTGCTTCGATTAGATATAGTTCGGCTTCAATTTGAGAAAATCCACCCCAATAAATATTAATCCTTGGTAAGATAATTAATTCGGACTCTCTCAATACTTTTGAAAATTCCCCAAAATTAACATTTTTAGTTTTTTTATCTATTAGAAGAAAAACCACATTTCTCGGATCATCTATCATCGATAAAGCATATTTTAAAACAGTAAAATTATTATTAGCTACAATCAAATATGCATGCTTCAAACTTATCACCTCACTAGGCAGAAAGCGGAACATCTATCACTATAATCTTTTAATTACACTACAAACCCTACTCAAGTCTTCATCTGTCATCTTGGTATCGCTAGGCAAACAAACTCCTCTATGAAATATATCCTCTGCTACCCTGCCCCCCATATAATCATATTGGGCAAAAACAGGCTGCATATGAAGCGGCTTCCATATATGTCTGCTTTCAATATTCTCCTTCTCAAGGGCTTCGATGATATCAAGCGGCATAATCTTACCCCTTAGAGTAATACAGGATAGCCAATAATTAGGCTTGTTCCAATCATTAATTGGCATAAATTCAATACCTTCAAGACTACCTAATTCCCTCTTATAAAAATCAAATATATACTTCTTCTTTTCAACTCTCTGATCCAATACTTTAAGCTGGCCTCTGCCTATGCCGGCTACAACATTGCTCATTCTATAGTTGTAACCTATTTCACTATGCTGATAATATCTTGCATTATCCCTAGCCTGAGTAGACCAGAACCTTACCTTTTCAATCCTTTCTTTATCATCGGAGACCAACATCCCTCCTCCGGAAGTGGTTATAATCTTATTTCCATTAAATGAAAAGATACCATAATCGCCAAAGGTTCCCGTATATTTCCCCTTATAAGTCGCACCCAGTGACTCAGCTGCATCTTCTATCAATATAGCATTGTATTTCTTACACATGTCTATAATAGGGTCCATATCTGCCGAAAGTCCATATAGATGAGCCACCAAAACTGCCTTTACATTTGGATACTTTTCAAAGGCTTCCTCTAATGATTTAGGGCTTAAGTTCCAAGTCTCATAATCACTATCTATGAATACGGGTGTGGCATGTTGATATATAATTGAATTGGCCGTTGCTGCAAAGGTTAGGCTTTGGCAAAATACTATATCCCCTTCTCCTACCCCTGCTGCTTTTAAAGCCATGTGTAATGCAGCCGTTCCCGATGATAATGCAGCCCCATGCTTAGCTCCAACTTTTTCCCCTAATTCTTTTTCAAATTCATTTACATTTGGTCCTAATGGAGCAATCCAATTAGTGTCAAATGCTTCCTTGACATACTGCATTTCATATCCTTCATCACTCATATGAGGAGAAGCAAGCCATATTTTATCCATATTTATACACCCTTTCCATATCCAGTATACGTAGGTTGATTTTATTGGTCCTTAAAAAGTTCTAGATTTTTCGCTCATTGAATGAACGATTATATGCTAGTACCATTTATTTTTCAAAAATAAATAGGTCAAAAAAACAAAATCAGCTGCTTAAAAAGCAGCTGAACCATCATTGCCAAAAGGCTTTAGACTTCAAGCTTTGCCAATTTTACAATTAATGTTTACTTGCCCTATATATACCACAGAATACTTCAACTTAAGCAAATATTTAAATATTGTTACTTAGTTTTAAAATTTACCATAAACTTTTTTAAAGCAACTTCTATTGGTCTAAAAGGATAAAATCTCTTATAATATAAATCTACTACTTCATAATTGCCACATCTGTTAATCGTATGAACTCCTAATACTTTTATTTTTTTATCAGTTTGAATTGAATCAGGAGATAAGGAATCATAATCTTTTTCAAGATATTTATCATTATAAAATGATATTTCTTTATAGATTATTTTTTCGCCATATATATTTTCACAATATTGGGTTGGCCTAATTAATTTATCTTTTATTGATATAATATTGCCTGCCGGTCTACCAACCTTTTCCAAATAGGTAACAACAGTTTTTAATTCCTTAATTTTCTTTTCTTCCATGTCTAATTTGCAAATACTCAAAGTCCTATTGCTATTGTTATACCCTAGGTTATAAATAAATAAATATATTTCACCCTCATATTCAAATACTGTTGTATCAACAGCCTCATATTTATCCAGTATATTCTTATCAAGAGTCCATTTATTCGGAAAACTTTCAGCTCGAAAAAGCTCAATATTGCGATTCTCTAAAGTTTCAGGTATCATATACCAATTATTTTTGTATGAAAAAACACAAGGATATGAAGTGTGACAATTTAATTCCATGATTAATTTGATTTCCGTTGTTTTATTTCCAATTAATTCACAGATTCCCAACAATCCTTTTGATTTATGTCTATCAAACATTTCACAAAACAAATATGTTTTACCGTTGTCTTCAATCAGAAAAGGATCTGCACACCAATACCTTTGTTTAGTCGATATTAAAGTAAAGCTAGTTTTGACGCTATCAGATGTTAGCCCATCCTGTTCAGCTTTATCAATAATCCTATAAGCACAAGCCCATGATTCTTCAAAAAAAAGCTTATTTATTATAAATCTTAAACTCATTTATAATCTCCAATCTAATAAAATTTAGTAACTATCTAAGGAATTTTTACCCTACTCTTAGACAAAAAAACACTCCTATCTCAATCTTGTATCCATTATAGGGAGGTGTCCGCTTCTTAAACGATAAATCTTTTGAAATGGTGTGTCTTAATTGCACAGGCTTGAATAATTCAATTATTCAAGCCTGACCCATTCACTACCTTTAATAAATATTCCAAAACACCTTCTCTTAGATCCTCTCTATCCAGAGCAAAGTCAATAGTAGCTTCAATAAAGCCTTGCTTATCACCTGCATCGTATCTTCTTCCCTCAAAGTTGTAAGCATACATAGCTTCATACTGGGCTAGTTCCTTTAAGGCATCTGTAAGTTGAATTTCTCCACCTTTACCCGGCTTAGTATGTTCTAGTATTTCAAATATAGCTGGATTTATTATATATCTTCCTAGTATAGCAATATTAGAAGGAGCATCTTCTAAAGATGGTTTCTCAACTAAATCCTTTACCTTATATAGTCTATCCTCTATCTGGATTCCATCTACAATACCATATTTGCTTACATCTTTATACGGAACCATTTGTACACCTAATATTGTTGTCTTATACTCATCATAAATCTCAATCATTTGTTTAAGGCAAGGCTTATCATTGCGTACTAAATCATCTCCCAAAAGAACTGCAAATGGCTCATCACCAATAAAAGACTTTGCACAATAAACAGCATGTCCAAGACCTTTTGGTTCCTTTTGACGAATATAATGGATATTTGCCATATCAGATATACTTCTGACTTCAGCTAATAAGTCCAACTTACCCTTTGATTCTAACTCCAGTTCCAATTCTATAGACCTATCGAAATGATCCTCTATGCTATTCTTATTCCTACCTGTAATAATAAGAATCTCCTCAATGCCGGAATCAACTGCTTCTTCAATAATAAACTGTAAAGTAGGTTTATCAACTATAGGTAGCATCTCTTTAGGCTGTGCTTTAGTGGCAGGTAGGAATCTAGTACCAAGCCCTGCTGCCGGTATTATTGCTTTACGTACCCTCATTTAAAACTACCTCCTAACATTGTCTTCTTCAATAAAACCCCTTTATTTATTAAGCTTATCTCTCTTACTTCCCCCAAACAACCCTATTCACATAGTCAGTATAAGACACTATATTCCTCAACACTTTCTCAGAAACATTAGTCATACTATAATCTCCAACTAAACTCAAGATATCTCTTTCTTGAGTCTCCAACACCTCAAGCCCTTGAAGTATTCTCTCTTTCTTAAGACCAACCATCATAACTGCTGCCTCTTCCATAGCCTCTGGTCTTTCATGGGCTTGCCTAATATTAAGTGCTTTAAAACCAAGAATAGAAGATTCCTCACTAATAGTTCCACTATCGCTTAATACTGCTTTTGCTCTTGTTTGTAACTTCACATAATCATTAAAACCTAATGGTTTCATTGTATTAATCAGTGGATTAAACTCTATCCCCTTAGTATCTATCATCTTTCTAGTTCTGGGATGAGTACTTAAAATCAAAGGCATTTTATACTTTTCTGCAATAGTATTCAAGCTATATACCAAATCCAAGAAATTTTCTTCTGAATTTATATTTTCTTCTCTATGGGCTGATACTACAAAATACTTTCCTTCTTCAAGGGTCAATCTCTCTAGTATATCCGACCTCTCTATATCTTCTTTCCTGGAATTAAGGACTTCAAACATTGGACTTCCTGTCTTAATGACTCTATCTGCAGGTAATCCTTCCCTTAATAAATATTCTCTAGCTATATCACTATAAGTCAGGTTTATATCTGCCGTATGATCTACAATCTTTCTATTGGTCTCTTCAGGGACTCTTTGATCAAAACATCTATTTCCTGCTTCCATATGGAATATTGGGATATGTCTTCTCTTAGCTGCAATAGCACATAAACAGCTATTGGTATCACCAAGGACTAGAAATGCATCCGGCTTTACTTCTTCAAGGATAGGATCAATCTTCACCAGTATATTTCCTATAGTTTCTACTGCTGTTCCGGTAGCAGCATTAAGAAAATAATTCGGTTTTTTCAAGTTAAAGTCCTGGAAAAACACTTCGTTTAATTCATAATCATAATTCTGACCCGTATGTACTAATACATGATCTATAGCCTGAGATCCTTCTAATTTATTAATTACAGCAGATAATCTAATTATCTCCGGTCTTGTACCTACAACTGTCATTACTTTTAATTTCTTCACCTGTTATACCTCCAAGAAGTATGTATCTGATTTATCGGGGTTAAAGGGTTCATTGGCCCACATTATAGTAACCATATCTTTATTACCAATATTTTCAATGTTATGGGTATAACCGGTTGGTATATCTACAACTTCTAACTTGTCCCCACTGACAAAATACTCGACTACTTCTTCTGAATCCATTCTTCTAAAACGAATAACCCCTTCACCACTTACTACTAGAAATTTTTCGTTCTTAGTATTATGCCAGTGGTTTCCCTTGATAATTCCGGGTTTTGATATATTAACAGAAACTTGTCCCCGATCCAAGGTCTTAATGAATTCTGTGAATGACCCCCTATTATCTACATTCATCTTTAATGGATAACTAAATTGATCTTTAGGCAAGTAACTTAAATAGGTGGAGTATAATTTTTTTGTAAATGCATCAGACATATCCGGTATAGAACGGTCATCCCTGCTTTTTTTAAAAGACTTAATCAAGTCTACTATCTTACCAAGTTTGTTTGTATATACTAACTGTACTTCACAGAATTCTCCAAGCCTATTTTCTTTGCCATCAAGGGCATTTATCAATTCTTGAACTACATCATCTACATATAATAGATTCATTACTATGCTAGGATCATTGACCTGTATAGGTAGCTCATGTGCAATATTATGGCAGAAAGTAGCAACTGCACTATTGTAATTAGGCTTACCCCATTTGCCGAAGACATTTGGAAACCTATACACAAGTACCCTAGTTCCTCCTTCCTTTCCATAGGAAAACAACAAGTCTTCACTTGCTTTTTTGCTCTTGCCATATGGATTATCTGAAGCTGCCTGGGTAGAAGATGATATCATTACAGGTGCTTTATTATTATGCTTTTTCAATAAATCCAATAGGGTAGATGTAAACAAAAAATTTCCTTCCATAAACTCATTTTGATTCTGAGGTCTATTTACACCTGCTAAGTGATATACAAAATCACATTCTTTACAATAGGTATCTAATAGGATTGGCTCTGTACCCTTACTATATTCAAATATATCAGTATAGTTTTGGTTCTTCAATTCAGATATTAAATTTTTAGCAATAAATCCATTAGAACCAGTTACTAGAATCTTCATGTTAATTCCTCCAAGCTTTAAGTTCATCTTTGATATATTGTAGAGATAATAGCTTTTCTTTTGTTTGTTCTACAGTGAGTAAGTCCGTATTATTGGAGTTAAATACTTTTAACTTATTTCTCTCATTCATTCCTTCAGTAAAATATTTATCATAATTCAAGTCTCGATTATCTGCCGGAACACGGAAAAAGTTGCCCATATCTATTGCATTAGCACACTCTTCATTAGTCAGCAACGTTTCATACATTT
>CAZTEN010000093.1:0-7678 GCA_964612495.1 uncultured Tissierella sp.
ATTTTAGGATGGCTCTTAACAGGTATGATTTTAGGCCCTCATGCCATGGGTTTAATAAGCGAGAGCCTTTTAAGTACAAGTTGGTATGGAGCAATATTAAGCATTTTCGAGTGTAGCATGGGTTTTATGATTGGTACAGAACTTGTATTTAAAGAACTAAAAAAATCCGGAAAGCAATCACCAATAAATGTTTCTTTTGATTTAAGCAGCGTTAGCTAATTTAGGAGGGATATGTTAATACTTCACAGGAAGGCCCCTATATCTAGCCTTTATTTTTGGAGGAATTGGGCTGGCGACTGCCCCTGCCCCTGCATTATCAATAGTTAAAGAGTTTAAAACGGGTGGTCCAGTAACAAGGGCTTTAATTCCTATGGCAGCCCTTGATGATATTGTCGCAATTATTGTCTTTTTTAGT
Organism: uncultured Tissierella sp.; assembly: GCA_964612495.1. Lineage (GTDB taxonomy): Bacteria > Bacillota > Clostridia > Tissierellales > Tissierellaceae > Tissierella_B. The sequence goes on from CAZTEN010000093.1 coordinate 416, forward strand.
ATTACATCTTTTATAGGAGCTGCTAATGCAGAAAAATCAGTACCCCTATATCTAACACTGGCAATGATGATATTGTTGCCAATTGCCATTGGAGTTGGAGTAGGAATAGTTGGGGGAATTGTTCTTAAGAAACACCGTTCTAAAATTACAAGCTCAATAATTACGGTTATCCTTATGTTATTAGTATCAGGTGTAGGATTTGTATTTAATAAATTTATTTTAGGACAGCTAGTCCTGAATTTTATGCTAATAGGAATGGCTTTTTCTGCCACTTTTGCAAATATGGTATCAGAGGAAAGGCTAGTAGAAATAATGGATGCATTTAATCCAATTTTAAAAGTTTCTATGATTACCGTAATCTTAAATCTAGGAGCACCCTTGGATTATCGTTTAATTCTAGGTGCAGGAATATTTACAGCTATATATATTGTATCAAGGGCTATAGGTAAATGTTCAGGTGCCTATTTGGGAGCAAAATTGACAGGGTTACCGGAAACTGTGCAAAAGTATTTAGGACTTACCCTATTACCCCATTCGGGTGTGTCACTGGTTTTCACAGGAATTGCAGCTACAACCTTAAATGCCTTTGATCCCACTTCTGCAGCAATAATTCAAGGTACAATAGCAGCTGCCGCTATTATTAATGAAATTATTGCAGTAATAATAGCTAAAAGGGCTTTTGAATGGGCGGGAGAAATTGGAAAGCAATCATCAATAAATGTTTCTTTTGATTTAAGCGGTGTTAGCTAATTCAAGAGGGATATGTTAATATATAGGTATTCAAGTAAAGGAGGTGGGTAAATGTCGAGTTTGCCAAATTGTCCTAGCTGCAATTCTGGGTATACATATGAAGATGGAAACCTATTAGTGTGTCCTGAATGCGCTTATGAATGGACCTTGAACTTAGAAGCTAATACGGCGGATGATAATATTATCAAAGATGCCAATGGTAATATATTAAGTGATGGTGATGAAGTAATTGTAATTAAGGACCTAAAAGTTAAAGGTAGTTCATCATCAATAAAGATAGGTACAAAAGTTAAAGGTATAAAACTAATACATGGATCAAGTGATGGTCATGATATTGATTGCAAAATAGCAGGATTTGGTGCTATGAAGCTAAAATCTGAGTTTGTAAAGAAAGCATAATAAACTATCGTCCTAATTTATATGTAATATGCCTCATATATTGACTTGAATATGAGGCATTTATATTTTTTCACAGTTTTTCTTTGTTTAACAATATATTGATATTCACCTTTAGAACAGTAGCAAGTGCTAATAATTCAATATCTGTAACAATTCTCTGTTGATTTTCTATTTTTGAAATACTCGATCTATTGATATAAACAGCATGAGTTTCCAGCTTTGCTGAAATATCTTCTTGGGTAAGGTTTTTTTTAAGTCTTATTGCTTTTAAAGAAGGTCCTACAATATTTCGTTCCTTAGAATCCAGTATTAGTCTCACTACATTATTCCTCCTTGGTTCCATAATAGAACATATTGTATCCTAACTTGTGGGATAATATGTTCTAATGTATAACATCCAATAAATGTAAGGGGGATTATCCAGTGGCAAATGATGATATAGCAAGGATTGAATTTGAAGTTCATCTTTTGAAAATAGAATTAAACAAAAAAATTAGTGAAAATAAAGAAAATTTATTGTCAAGTGAGATTCTAATATTAAGTCAAAAGCTAGATGATTTGATTGTAAAACATATAGAGCTTATGAATGAGTAGTGGTGCTGCCACCTCCTTTATATCTGAAGATATAGGGTATTTGTCAAAGGGGCAACCGGAGTTCCGGTTAAGATTCTATATTATTTTATTAAGGAAGCATAGAAACTAAATCATTAGGTCTTTGGATGGAATCTGAAATAATTCAATCTAGGAGGATTATATAAATGAACGACAAGGTCTATGAATTTGAAGCGGAAATCAAAAAAGTCCCTGATATTGATGGAGCCTATATAGAGATACCTTTTGATGTAAAAGTAGAATTCGGGAAAAGTAGGGTGCCTGTTATAGCCACCTTCGATGGAGAATTATATGAAGGAAGTCTGGTAAGAATGAAGACACCTTGTCATATTATCGGTATTAGAAAAGAAATTCGAGCTAAAATTGGAAAACAGCCAGGCGACAGAATTAAAGTTACTATTAGAGAGAGGGCGAGGTAAATGGGGGAACTGTTACCGCTGGAACCTGGAAAAAGTGTTTGATATCCCCTTATTAGTGGTAATTAATAAACAGGTGAATAAACTTAAAATGGAGGTGGTATTTTGTTCAAAGATATTTTGACCAAATATTTTCTTAAGCAAAAAATGATGAGAACTGTAATTTTATCCCTTATACCAATTATAATTGCAGGTACTTATTTTTATGGCTTAAGGGTCTTAACTCTTATGGCAGTAGTAACTATCTTTGGGCTAGCTACTGAGTACATCTTTGAAAAAAATTACAAGAGGAAGACATCTGAAGCAATCTTTGTATCATGTATTCTTTATACCTTGACCCTACCTGTATCTACGCCTTACTGGATTGCTATAGTCGGAATTGTATTTGGAATCCTCTTTGGAAAAGAAGTTTATGGCGGCTTTGGCAAAAACGTTTTCAACCCGGCTTTGGTAGCTAGGGCATTCGTTTATGTATCATTTCCTGAACATTTTACCATATCCTGGAATAATGTAGCAACAGGATTTCCAGGTGGCTTCGCTACATATTTAACCGAGGGCATTGATGCTGTATCTATTGCAACACCCATGTTATTATTTAGGGTAACAGGCGAAACTGTTTCAAATCTGGATTTATTAATAGGCACAGTCCCTGGGTCAATTGGTGAAGGCAGCAAAGTATTGATTATCTTAGCCGCAATCTATCTTATCTACAAGAAGGTTGCATCCTGGCATATTATGGCTGGGTGTTTCGGTGGCTTTGTAGGATTAAGCACAATTCTTTATCTATTGGGATATTCACAAGTTCCTCATCCACTATATGGCCTTTTAGTTGGAGGATTCTTATTTGGTACAGTATTTATGGCTACAGACCCAATTTCTGCACCAAAGACTAAAGAAGGAAAAATTGCCTATGGTATTTTAATTGGAGTAGTTGCAGTAATTATCAGAGGCTTTGCCTTATTTGCTGGGGGTATGATGTTCTCAATTTTAATGGGTAATACCTTTGCACCTATAATCGATGAGACTGTTAAGCTATTGAAAAATAGGAAGAAGGAAGCTAAGAAGGGGGTAGCAGCATGAATCAAAAATCATTTGCATATCCGATTATATTCATGTCCTTACTTACTGCTATCAGCGTATTCGCTTTATCCGTGTTGGATATGGCTACAGCTCAAAGGGTAGAAACTCTTCAAAAAACAGAGCTTAGAAGCAAGATTATGTATGCTTTTGATATCCCGGTTGAAACAGATAATCCAAGGGAAATTGAAAAAATATTTACTGAAAATATCAAGGAAGAAAAGACAGAGGATGGTAGCAGAATATTTATTCTTCAAGAAAATGGAAGGGATGCAGCTTATGCCTTCCCTGTTTCAGGACCCGGACTATGGGGTCAAATCAATGCCTATGTTGCTATAAGCACGGACTATTCTAAACTCATTGGAATAGTTTTTATAAAGCATGAGGAAACACCCGGACTAGGTGGTAGAATCGAAGAGGAAGCATATCTTAGCCAATTTAGGAATCTAGACTTATCTGCAGGAGTTACCGAAAGCTATATAATCAATAGGCCGGCACCAGGGGGTAATGTGGATGCTATTGCCGGTGCAACTCAAACCTCCAATGCAGTTACTAAACTGCTAAATCAAGATGTTACAGCCTTCATAGAAGCTAGAAAGGGGGTTCAGTAATGGCAACATATAATGGTAAAAAGATTATGATGGATGGACTTTGGTATGACAATCCTGTATTTAAACAACTAATAGGAATTTGTTCTACTTTAGCTGTAACTAACCTTTGTATGAATTCCTTTATAATGGGAATAGGTCTTACATTTGTAACCGGATTATCTTCATGGACCATCTCCCTTATAAGAAAGTATACTCCAAAGCACGTCAGAATGATGGTACAGGTACTTATTATTGCAGTATATGTCATAATAGTTGATATATTCTTAAGAGCTTATATGCCTGATTTAAGCAAGGCTTTAGGACCGTATGTCGGCCTTATTATTACAAACTGTATAATAATGGGTAGGGCCGAAGGCTATGCACAGAATAATCCTCCTATACCTTCGCTTATTGATGGTATAGCCAATGGACTGGGATATACCCTTGTATTGCTTACCATTGCTGTAGTAAGAGAGCTTTTGGCATTTGGTTCTCTCTTTGGAATTAGAATAATGCCTGAAACCATGACTACTTGGACCCTTATGATCATGCCCCCAAGTGCCTTCTTCTTACTTGCAGTGATTATCTGGGTTACATATAATATTCAGAATAAAGTGGAGGTGGCTAAACAATGATAGATATTCATCCTATGGTAATATTTTTTGCAGCTATATTTACAAATAACATGATCTTCTCCAACTTCCTTGGAATGTGCTCATATATAGCTGTATCAAAGGAGATCCCTACTTCCCTTGGATTAGGTCAGGCTGTAACCTTCGTCCTTGCTTGTACAGCCGTAATAAATTATCTTATATATAATTACATCATTGTGCCCCTAAATCTTGAGTTTTTGAGGTTTATAATATTTATAGTAAGTATTGCAGCCTTTGTTCAGCTCTTAGAAATGATTTTGGAAAGATATCTTCCAAACTTATATTATGCTTTAGGGATATTTTTGCCATTAATAACTGTAAACTGTGCTATTCTTGGTGTATCATTGTTTATGATTATAAGAAACTACAACTTTTTACAGTCAGTGGCATATTCCATAGGGTCTGGCATCGGTTGGACTTTGGCCATAGTAGCATTGGCGGGAATTAGACAAAAAATTAAACTAGACAGCGTTCCTAAAGGGCTTCAGGGTCCCGGCATAGCTCTTATAACAACTGGGTTGATGGCCTTAGCCTTCATAGGCTTTTCGGGCATCGTTCAGATACAGTAAGGGGGCGAAGAGATGAATGCTGTAATAATCGCCACCATTGCATTTACAATAATGTCAGCCATATTTGCCCTTCTATTAACCATAGCAGACAGAACGGTTAACAACTATGGTGAGGTAAATTTAAATATTAATGAGGAAAAGGATTTTAAAGTAAAGGGAGGGTCATCCCTTTTATCAACCCTTAGGGAGGAGAAGATATATATCCCTTCTGCCTGTGGTGGTAAGGGAACTTGTGGATACTGTAAGGTCAAGGTACACCATGGTGGTGGACCTATTTTGGCCACAGAGCTTCCATTTATGTCTGAAGAGGATTTAAAAAAAGATGTAAGACTATCATGTCAATGTAAGGTCAAGCAGGATATAAAGATAGAAATCCCAGAGGATTTGTTTAATGTTAAGGAATTCGATGTAGTTGTTGAAAGCATCACTGACCTTACAGATACTATAAAGATGCTGAGATTTAGATTTAATGAAGGAGAATCCATAAAATTTAAGCCAGGACAATATGTACAGCTTAGGGCACCTATTTATAAGGGAAATGATGAAGAGGTATATAGGGCATACTCCATTGCATCCTCTCCTAATAATAAAAACTATATAGAGCTTGTGATAGGTTATGTGCCTAAAGGTATTGTAACAACTTATGTTCATCAATATTTAGAAGTAGGGGATAAGGTAGTAATAAACGGACCCTTTGGAGAATTCTACTATCATGATAATGATAGAGAGATTATAATGGTAGCAACTGGTACAGGGGTAGCTCCAATCTTATCAATATTAAATTATATGAAAGAGCAAGACATCAAGCGTAAGGCGACCTTCTACTTTGGGGCAAAGACCACAAGCGATTTATTCATGTTGGATTACTTTAATGAATTAGAGGAGAGTATGTATGACTTTACCTTTGTACCATCTCTTTCAAGGGTTGGGGAAAATGAAGAGTGGAGTGGTGATAAAGGAAGAGTAAATGACTCCATTGATAAACATCTAGAAGATGGTGAGAATAAGGAAGCCTACTTATGTGGTGGAGCATCTATGATTGACTCGATAGTAAAATCCCTTACATCAAAAGGAATACCGGAAGACCTAATATATTACGACAAATTTTAGTGGGACAATAATTACTCAGCTTAAAGTAGTTGGGATAGCTTACCACGGTTTATGGTATAATTAATTGTGAATACGTTTTACTTTATAGGGGGTAGTAGGGTGAAATTAGAATTATTTAAGTTCATAGAAGAATCTTTAAACTTAATTGATAGAAATAGTGAAGTATTGGATAGGGTAGCCGGTGAATTGGAAAATTTCTTTACAAATAGTTTTTTTATTAATGATCATTTTTTAAATGTAAACTATAGAATTAAATCACCGGAAAGCCTTAAGGAAAAGATTCTAAGACACAATATGTATATAATATATAGTTCACCTGAAGAGTTGGTTGAAAACCTATCGGACTTAATTGGTTTTAGGATAGAATGTAGATTTATTTCCGATGAGAAAAAAGTATATAATGAAATAGTTGAGTTGTTCAAATATCCCGAGGAAAATGGTTATTATTCAAATCCTTTAAACTCCAACATAATGCTTAAACTAGATGAGAAGCAGCCTCAGATTCAAAAAAATGGTTTTGAAATATATAAGATAGATGGAAAATACAGCAAAGAAGGGGTGATTGTAAACTTCGAACTCCAGATAAAATCCTTAGTCAACGTATTTTGGGGCGATATAGACCATAGAGTATTGTATAAAAACTTTAACTATATGATTACTGAGGACTTCTTTAGAGATATAATGTCTTCCATCAAAGATAGCCTTGGTATGATAGATAGACAGCTAATGCTGGTATATAATCATCTAAACGAAATGGATGCCAGCAATAAGGATGCAAAAAAGGAACAGCTTAAGGCCCTTTTATCAAAGATGATACATGATATTTATATTGTTAAGGTTAAACAGGAATTAGGATTTGTAGTAGATTTTAAGAAATCTACTGATGTCATAGTCGACTATATTTTTAAGAAATCAGGAGATGAGGACAGTGCTAGCTATAGCGATAATTTTATCAAGATAGTTAATCGGCTAAACGAAGTAGTAAGGGATGATATTACTTTTGATAACTATTTGGAGTTCGATAGAGAGTTAAATTTTCCGGATGAAAGAATTGAAAAGTTGGGAAATACAATCCTTAAGGTAATAA
>CAZTEN010000094.1:0-7662 GCA_964612495.1 uncultured Tissierella sp.
ATTAAATGATAAAAGAAGTTATAGTAGTAGAAGGAAAAGACGATATAAGTGCAGTAAAGGCTGCATTGGAATGTGAGGCTGTTTCTACCAATGGTTTTGGGTATAATAAGGAATTTGTGGAAACCTTAAAGACCTTAAATGAAAGAAGAGGTATAATTATCTTTACGGATCCGGATTATGAAGGGGAGAGAATAAGAAGGGACTTATCCAATAAGATAAAGAACGTAAAACATGCCTTCCTCCCCCAAGGTAAGGCCTTAAAGAAAGGCGATATTGGAGTAGAGAATGCCTCTAAAGAGGATATAATCTTAGCCATAAGTAAGGCTCATCCACAAAAAGTTGAAAGAAGCATACAATTCACTAAAGAAGATTTAATTGAGCTTGGATTGGCCGGTGGAGAGGATTCCAGAAAAAGACGAGAGCTTTTAGGTGAAATCCTTGGAATTGGGTATTCTAATGGTAAGCAACTGTTAAATAGATTAAATAATTTCGGAGTTACTAGAGAAGAGTTTTTAGAAGCAATGGAAAGGATTGATGGGGATGGAAAATAAAAGGCTCTATTCTCCCAATAAAATTAGGGAAACCTTAGATAAATATGACTTTAAGTTCTCAAAGAGCCTGGGTCAAAACTTTCTAATAGATGGTAATGTTGTCAGAAAGATAGTTAGGCAAGCAGGTATCACAAAAGAGGATTATGTCCTTGAAATCGGACCCGGTATGGGTACCTTGACCGAGGAACTGGCAATAAATGCAAAAAAGGTAGTAGCAGTCGAGCTGGATAGGAAGTTACTTCCGATTCTGGATGAAACCCTTGAAAATTATGACAATGTAGAAATAATTTATGGAGATATACTTGAGATAAATATTAAGAAGCTAATCGAAGAGAAGCTAGGTGGAGGACCTGTAAAGCTAGTAGCTAATCTGCCCTATTATGTAACAACCCCAATAATTGGGAAACTCCTGGAAGAGGACCTGGATTTAGAATCCATTAGCGTAATGGTCCAAAAGGAAGTAGCTGATAGAATGGCAGCCTCTCCGGGAAGTAAAAGTTATGGGTCTTTATCTGTATTTGTGAACTTCTATACTAATCCAAAGGTAGTGGTAAAAGTTCCCAAGACCGTATTTATGCCTCAACCTAAGATAGACTCTTCGGTTATAAAGCTGGACTTAAAGAAGGAGCTACCGGAAATAGATAGAGAGAAATTTTTCAAGGTAGTCAAGGCAGCCTTCTCAAAAAGACGAAAGACTATAATCAATTCATTGTCTACTTATGGCTTCGATTTGGAAAAAGAGGAAATTAGACAAGCTCTTGAAAAGGTTGGAATCAAGCCGGAAGAACGAGCTGAAAATATTTCGGTAGAAGATTTTATCAAACTTAGTACAGAATTACCCCCTTTAAACATATAATTAAACAAAGTTTAATAGGGGGGTTTTTTTATGTCCATCTTAGACTATACTAAGAAATTTATCATACTCAAAAACAATTTCTGTAACATTCCCGGTAAGAAAGCAAAGGGCCATGGGAAGATTGAAGGCAGAGGTATTAAGGGAAACCTATTCCTTTCTGTAGAAAATGCTGAAGCAAGTCAGTGTTACGATGTGGACTTGATTTGGGGAAATAGGAATTTTAACCTTGGGAAGCTCTATACAGATAAATATGGCAAGGGTAGAGAGGATATAGCCTTTAATGTTTCAGAGCTGGAATCAAGTGGAATCAAGCTTGAAAGGGCTAGTGGACTTGTAATAGCTAGGGAAAACAATGTTCTTCTTGGAGGCTATATGGGTAAAGAAGATCAATCCTTAGAAAGATATGTTAAAAGCCTTAAGACCTATGAAGCATCCGATGAACCCATGGATATAAAGGAATCCAATACAACTATAGTTGAGAAAAGGGAAGCAGAACTGTTAGAAGATGTAGAGACAGAGGAAGAGACAAACCAAGATGAGCTTTTGGATAGAAAAGAATCTATAGAGGGAAAAGATGATATTTCTGAGGATGACCTGGATATGGAGGCTGAAGTTGTGCCTAATGATAAAGCTGAAATCAAAGTAGAATTTATAGAGGCTGAGGAATTTGATGAATGCCTTGAGTCTGATGAAGAATTTTTTGAAACCTATAAAGAGATTGATGACAGTAAAAATGATGAGTTAATTAAGAATGATATACCTATAGAAGAAGATGTAAAAACATATATAAGGTCTACTCTTGATAATATAGATAAGGCCATAAGAGGTGAAGAAATAATTGATAAGAATGAGAGAGATTATGGAGAATATGATGAAATTGCAGCAATAAATATGGACAGAGTTATTGGACTCGAAGAAATAGATATGGATAAACCAATCCAAAATGACGACGATAAATATGAGGACTTAGAGTTTTCGGAGGAGGATGAGATATTAAATGATGTAAATGATGTAGATGTAGCAGAGGCTTTAGAAGAAGAAATCAATCTGGAAGATTATGATAAAGAAATAATTGAGCAATATGAGAGTGTCTTTGAACCTGAACCTGTTGAGTCTAACGAGGAGGTGATTAAAATTAGCCATGTTGATTATGAGTATAATAGGAGGGTAATCCAAAGAAATCAGACTACGGATTATATTTTAAATATACTTAAATACTTCCCTGAGGAAGATCCATTCAGACAGAATCTTAAGGGCTACAAATGGTGGAGAATAGACTTCCAAGATGAGGCTAAGGGATTTCTCCCATATTTTAATTACGTTATCGGTGGTAAGCAGAAACTTAGAAAAACTAATGATTCAACTACTGCTAAAGAATTGATGAGTATATATAACCATTATTTATTTGGTATGTATATCCAGAATAATGAAGTGAAAAATTATATCTATGCGGTCCCTGGAGGATTTTATAAGGATGAACACCCATATGGTGGAGCTACCGGATTTAATACATGGTATTTGGGAAATGAAACTATAGGTTATTGGTTATTATATGTAGATTCTCTTACCGGAGATGTAATTTATCCTATTAATCCAATGACACCTATGGATTAGATACTTGATTAACCTAGGATAAAATGGGTAAAATAAATAGAGAAACTATTGACGCATATACCCCAACGGGGTATTATCGGATTAGATAAAGGAGGAATTATAATGTCAGAAATTATTGTTTACACAAGTAATACTTGCCCATACTGTACTTTAGCAAAGAACTATTTAGGTGAAAAAGGTATTTCCTATACTGAGAAGAATGTTCAAACTGACAAGGAAGCTAGAAAAGAGTTAATGGCTATGGGTCACATGGGAGTTCCGGTACTAGTTGTAAATGGTGAAGAGATAGTAGGTTTTGACAAAGAAAAACTTGATGAATTACTAGATAAGTAACAGGGCTAGGGTTCACCTACTTTCAGTGGTGTAAGGTAAGTGCATTGCAATTGTTACGATATCTAAATAAAAAAGTAAAAGGCATTATCTCAATTGAGATTATGCCTTTTGTTTTGTGTACTTTGATTTGAAAAGCGATATAGAATTAGTTGTTTAATGCTTCCATTAATTTATCTATATTTAAGCCGTGAACCATAGCTGCTTCTTCAAGACTTTCCATTTGGCTTGAAGGACAACCAATACATCCCATTCCAAATCTCATAAGAGTCTCTACAGCTTCTGGTTTCTTTCTGATGAGTTCACCAATAAGCATATCTTTTGTAATTTCCATTTATATTCCCTCCTTGAATGCAAATCGAATTTTTAATTCATACTAATATAGTAGCATATCCCTTTTAAATTTACAATCATAGTTTTAAAATTAAATTGTATAAAAATAAATAAGACTGGGGAAGATTATATCATGGAGGTGGATTTATGGATAACAATGAAAGAAACAAAAACAACGACAGAACAAGAAACAGGGATAATGATTTTAGTATAGGAGAGCTTCTCCTTAGAGTTCTTATCACATCTATAGTAGTGGCAATTGCAGCCTTCTTCACACCAGGGTTTACAATTGATGGTATGTGGAGTCTTCTATTAGCAGCAGTAGTAATTGGAGTGTTAGACTATTTAATCCAAAAATTTACTGGTATTAATGCTAGCCCATTTGGAAGAGGATTATCAGGCTTCTTGGTAGCTGCAATTATCCTTTATGTAACCAAATTTATAGTACCAGGATTCAATATATCCATATGGGGGGCTATAATAGGAGCCCTAGTAATAGGTATAGTAGATGCCATAATGCCAGGCAGAGCAATGTAATGATCTAACCGCAGCCCAAATCTAAACCCGAGATCCTTCATTTTTGGAGATCCTCGGGTTTAAACTTTTTGTTTGAAATATTAGTATTTGGATAAAAATAATCTATACAAAATCTTGACAAATAGAATAGAGTAATATATAATAGTTTTAACGATACCCCAACGGGGTATACAAGGATTAGGAGGTAATATTATGAGAATAGATGTTACAGATGCTGCAAGAAGTGAATTAAAAAAGCTAATGAAAGAGAAAAATACTGATAAACCCTTAAGAATATATATAGCATCATATGGTTGAGGCGGTCCTTCATTTGGTATGTCTCTGGATGAGGCAAAAGATGGGGATGAAATCATTAAAGATGATGACTTCCAATTTATAATTGGAGATGGATTAAGCGAAGATTATAGTATCTTTACCGTAGACTATTCCAATAGCTGGTTAAAAAAAGGATTTAGTGTGATCCCTGATAGAAGTGGTCCCAGTTGCCATTAAAGATAAGCTCAATGCTTATCTTTTTTTGTTTTGCATATAATTTATTTTTTCTTTCCAAATATGGTATAATTGCTATGATATCTAAGTAAAAAGAAAGGAGTGAGGGTTGTGGATTCTAGTCCTTTACCCGAGAAACAGAATAGAATAATAATCAAGGAAGATCTGCAATTCAAACTTATTTTAAGGTCTTCCTAACAATTTAATATTTAGGAGGAGATTACTATGAATCAAGAAAACATCTTAGAGCTTATCGAGCAAAAGAAATATATCCAACTAAAAAGGATTCTTTCCGAAATGAACGAGGTAGATATAGCAGAGATACTTGACCCACTAAATCCAAATACGACCTTATTGCTTTTCCGAATGTTGCCAAAGGATTTGGCGGTAGAAGTATTTGCACATTTTTCAACTGACCAGCAAAGGGAAATTATAGGAGCAGTATCCGATAAGGAATTGAACTATATTCTAGATGAATTGTTCTTTGATGATATGATTGACCTTATTGAAGAGATGCCTGCTAATATAGTTAGCAAAATATTAGGGAATTCTACCATAGAGGAAAGGAAGCTTATTAATCAGTTCTTGAAGTATCCGCCTAATTCAGCTGGAAGCTTGATGACAATTGAATATGTAGAGCTAGAAAAGTTAATGACAGTCAAGGAAGCCTTAGCCCACATTAAGGAAATTGGAATTAGTAAGGAGACTATTTATACCTGTTATGTAATTGATAAAGGTAGAAAACTTGATGGTATTATGTCCTTGAGAAAGCTTGTAATTTCTCAAGAGGATGCAATAATCGAAGATTTGATGGAAGAAGAAGTTATATATGTAAATACCCATGATGATCAGGAAACTGTAGCAAATGTCTTTAAGAAATATGGATTTTTAGCATTACCAGTGGTGGATGCTGAATCAAGATTAATTGGTATTATAACAGTTGATGATATTATGGATGTAATCGAACAGGAAGCCACAGAGGACTTTCAAAGAATGGCAGCTATGGCACCATCTGAGGAAGCTTATCTAGATACAAGTGTCTTTAAATTAGCTAGACATAGAATAACCTGGCTTTTAATCCTAATGCTATCAGCAACATTTACAGGGCGTATTATTGCTAAGTATAACGATATGCTTGAAACTATAGTAATTTTGGCTGCCTTTATACCAATGCTAATGGATACTGGTGGTAATTCTGGAAGCCAGTCATCCACACTAATAATTCGTGGATTGGCTGTTGGTGATATAAATCTTAAGGATGGTTGGAAGGTTCTTTGGAAAGAATTTAGAATAAGTATTATAGTAGGTGCAACTTTAGCAACAACAAATTTTATAAGATTACTTTTAGTTGAAAAGGTAGAATTGCTAGTGGCATTAACGGTATCAACCACGTTAATAGTTACAGTAATGGTAGCTAAGATGGTAGGTGGAACTTTGCCGCTTATTGCAAAAAAACTAAAAATAGACCCTGCTATAATGGCTGGACCATTGATCACTACAATAGTAGATGCATTGAGCTTGACGGTTTATTTCACTATAGCAACATTATTATTAGGCGTATAGATGCAGAAGTACACAAGATATTAGAAAACAACAATCTATCTTATCAACAAAATCAAGTTAATTTATATTAAATTTATTTAAAAAAGTTTTTATCTCAAAATAATTGACAAAGCAACCTCATAATAGTATAATAATTTATTTATTTGACAATAATACTTCCGTGTGGTATAATTTGTATCATGATGAGTGTCCCTACACTCCATTGCCCCATCTAGGGAGATTCCACGGAAGGTGGTTTTGATTTTTGGAGATTAATACTGTAGCAAAAATTCGAAAAGATTTAGAGGGATACATTGGCCAAAAAGTAATTCTAAAGGCAAACAAAGGTAGAAAAAAGACAACTGTTAAAGAAGGAATACTAGAGTCTGCTTATCCCAGCTTATTCGTAGTACGAGTAGCAAATGAGTACGACAGCATTAGAAGGGTATCTTACACATACTCCGACGTATTAACTTCAGCTGTTGAAGTAATTGTTTGTAGCGAAGTTGACAAGGAAACTAAAATATCATAAAGAACTCCGTTCAGTAAATAAGCTGGACGGAGTTTTTTATCCCCAATTTTATAAGTCCTTGTATTCATAAATAACCTTGTACAATCATATATATGTCCATAGGATGCATTATGAATATTCAGGGGGGTTATAATATGGCGATTGAACTTATTAAAGAGACTTTTAAGGTTGAAGAATTGAAGGGTAATAACGATATTCAGGTATTAGTTGAGAGTGAAATATATCTCAATCCTTCAGGACCGGTAATAGAAAATGTCTTATGGGTACAAGGCAAGACAGATATTTTAAACACAAAGATCATAGAGGATAAACTAATCGTAAGCGGAAATGTTAAATTTAATCTTCTTTATAAGAGTGGTGATGAAAAGAGCAATATCCATACTCTTGAGACTACCAAGGAATTTAGGGAAGAGATAGATATTTTGGGAGCAGATGAGGACATGATATCCAAGGTTAATTCAAGCATAGAATATATTGAATGGGATATGGAAGAGGGTATGGTCCTATTAAAAGCTCTGGTAAATCTTCATGGAGAAGTTAGGGAATTCAAGAATATCCAAGCTATAAAGGAAATTGTAGGCGACGATGGCTTACAGTTCAAAAAGGAGAATGTAAATTATAAGGAAGTAATTGGAAGGGAAATATCATATATAAGTATTAAAGATGTTTTAAAACTAGATGATAGTGCGCCTGAAATCGATGAAATTATTAAATTCAACCTAAGTGCAAGGGAAATAGAGACTATGGTAGTTGCTGATAGAATGATAACTTCAGGTGAAGTCCATGTTAACTTAATTTATAATGGGGGAAACATGATTCATTCTCAGAAGGGAATCATACCTTTCAACCACTTTATAGAAATGCCTGGAGTAAATCCT
>CAZTEN010000095.1:0-5099 GCA_964612495.1 uncultured Tissierella sp.
AGGCGCAAACCCAGAGTTGGCATATTTATCGGTAATAAGACAGATTCGAGATAATGATCCGAAGCTTTTCTCTATGATTAAGCGACTACCTAAGAAGGCAAAGGCAGGTAAGATGTCGGATAAGGTTGATACTGATTCAACTATAACCTTTATTCGAAAAGGCGCACTGAAAACCTTTTTTATCAGCGCTGGCAGTGAGGCTCAGCAGCTTTCCTTCATGCAGGCAATCGCCTTAATACAGGCCGAGCCAGATAATAAGAAAATTAATATCTCTGGTAATTTCTATCAGCACTTCGTTCAGAATGATATAGCTTTTGACCAGATGCTGGTTGCAGAAGAAGAAGTTTCGACTGAAAAGGTCATGATTGCTGGAAATGATGCAAAGATAATCCGTTTGCTTAAGGCAATCAAGACAGAACCTCGCCTGACAGACGATCAGGAAGTGATTATTGATAAACTCATTTCTCTATGGGAAAACGGCGAGATTCCAGCAAAGGTTTCTAAAGATGTCATTAAAAAGAGCAAGGTTACAACCGATGTTCTTGAACTTTACTTTGAAATTATGAAACTTGTGCCGCCTGCTTACTTCGAGGAAAAGAAAAGTCATCAAGTACAAGTGGATGGCGAGAAGCAAGTTGTTCTGTCCTGCTATCTGAAACACGGAGGTGCTTACTGATGAATGCTGTAACAAATAAAATTGAAGCAATTCTGAAAAGTACCTATGATACGAAGAACTATGTGGATCTCGTAAATGAGCTTTTCCCTAATGTTCGCTTTGTTGCTCCGGATAAATACCGAAAAGAATTCTCCAACTTTTCATCGCATATTGCTGGATCAATTCACGTGGGCAATTATAAAACACCGGATAACAAGAATATTGTTATTATGGCTGTACAGCTGAATAATGCTAGCTACGTGGAGAATTCCAGAAGTAAACAGCGTAGCTATGCTAAAAAGTTGATTGAAAATGCCAATGCCGATGCTGCTTTTATTGCCTTCTATACAGAGGGGGAGCCGAAATGGCGATTGTCTTTCGTTCGCCTCGATTATGAGATGAAGATCGAAAATGGACGTTTGAAGACTGCCGAGAATATGACTCCGGCAAAACGTTATTCTTATCTAGTTGGACAAGGTGAACCTTGCCATACAGCAACCAGCCGATTTGAAAGATTTATCACAGATAGCATTGCAATTCCCGAACATCCGACTTTGGATGATCTTGAAGAAGCATTTAGTGTTGAAAAAGTTACAAATGAATTTTTTGAACTCTATTGTGAGAAGTTCCATCAGCTTCGTGAGCAATTGGAAGCAAATGAAAATTTCCGTATTGAAGCTGAACAGCATAATTTCAACTCTGCTCAGTTTGCAAAAAAGCTCATGGGACAGATTGTTTTTCTCTATTTCCTTCAAAAAAAAGGTTGGTTAGGTGTTAGTGCTTGGCCGAACATGCTTACAGAAAAGGAGTATAAGAATGCTTTTTATGCCCGTGGTGCAAAATCCAGAGAACTCATCCCTAAGGTTTATCGTCCAGTTGGAAATGGAACCTATAGAGTTTCAGGTAATGGGTTAAACCGAATAAGTGACGCTGATGAAGAAGTACTTGCTCAGTGTGTAAAAGGTCAGTCTTGGGGAACTGGCCCGCATGATTTTATGCGCAAGTTGTTTGAACTTGCTGAGAAGCGGAATATAAACTTTTTCGATGAGTTGCTTGAGCCCTTGTTTTATGATGCATTGAATGTAAACCGAGGAGAAAACGGATATTGTCCGGCCCTTCATTGCCGCATTCCTTTCCTATCAGGTGGTTTGTTTGAGCCCATTGATGGATATGATTGGAAGCATAATGATTTTGAAATTCCGAACGAAGTATTCTCCAATATATCCAGCAAAGGAAGGCGGGATGCAAATGGTATTTTGGACATCTTTGATAGATATAATTTTACAATGAGTGAGGACGAACCGTTGGAGCGTGAAGTTGCCATCGATCCCGAAATGCTTGGTAAAGTATTCGAAAACCTGTTGGAAGTAAAGGACAGAAAATCGAAAGGAGCATTTTACACTCCCCGTGAAATTGTCCACTATATGTGTCAAGAAAGTCTGATTAATTATTTGATTAACGCTTTACAGATAGAAGAAGCAGCAGTCCGTGAGTTTATCCTTTATGGTGATTTCATGAAAGATGAAGACACGGCCAAGGATAAGCGTCAAGTCAATGGAGGCATGTATATTTCTGAGAGCCTCTATAAGCTTGATAATGACGGAAATGTTGTAGTTAATCGCTTGATGGAAATGGATAAAGCACTTCAAGATGTTAGAGTTGCAGATCCTGCTGTTGGTTCTGGAGCTTTCCCGCTCGGTATGCTAAATGAGATTATTCGTGCAAGACAAAATATTTCTGCTTACCTTGCGATAACAATGAATTCCTATGATAAGAGAATGATGTATCAGATTGAGCGTTCACCACATACCTTGAAATACGAAACTATTCGCAATTGTATTTTTGCAGCTGATATTGAACCGTCGGCTGTAGATATTGCCCAGTTACGTTTGTGGCTATCCTTAGTTATCGATGATGAAATCAATCCAAATGCACAGAATCCATTGGATGGACACAGAAATCCTCTCCCGCTTCCCAACTTGGAAAGCAATATTCTTTGTGGTAACAGCTTAATTGATGAGTTTGAAGGCATTCGTCTTATAAACGAAAGTGACCTTTTAGGAAATACCGATTCAACTAATCAAATTAATATGAATCAGAGTCGATACGAATCAGTATTGATAAAACTGATTCAAAAACAAGACGACCTATTCCGATGTGATAACACGGAAAAGAAGAAGCAGCTGAAGGACGAAATTGCCTCTCTTAAAGACATGATTATACTGGTGCAACTTGAGGGATGCGATGATTCAAGAGTCCAGAGATATTATCAGAGTAAGGAATTGGTATCCAAGCCTTATGTCCTGTGGCAACTGGATTTTGCTCGAGTATTTAGAGAAAAAGGTGGATTCGATATTGTAATTGGAAATCCACCGTATGTTGATTCCGAAGAGATGACGAGAAGTATGCCTTATGAACGAGAATTATATTCAAAGAGGTTCTCTTGTGCGAAAGGTAACTGGGATTTATTTGTACCGTTTATTGAAAAAGGAACAGAACTCTTGGCAAATAACAAGGTTATTTCTTATATCGTACCCAATAAGTTTATTTCAGCACCTTATACCGAAGCGTTACGGAGAAAATTGTCAGGATATCAGATGATAGAAATAAGAGATTATTCTAATGTCAACGTGTTCAAATCTGCTGCTGTTTATCCTGTTGTATTTAGGATAAAGACAAGTATAGAAAAATGTCCTGTTACTATGGATGTTATGGCTGATATTGAAAATATCGAGAATCACAATCTTATACCTGTTGACAAGTTTTATGCAGATATTAACTGGGATAAGTATTTCAATGCTAAAGCAGGTGCGTTGGATATCGTGGATAAGATGTCTAAGTATCCAGCATTAATCACCATAGCTGATGTGAATGGAGCTGCTACGGTAAGTGAAGCTTATCTTGTTAAAGAATTTATATACGACGATGATGGCTCAGATTCGACAGCGATTAAGTTTATTAATACCGGAGGAATTGATAAATACAAGTCTTATTTTGGTATCGAATATATTCGCTATCTAAAAGGAAAATACATGCAGCCGGTTGTGAAACAAGCTGAGCTTAAAAAGATGTCTGAGAAAAGATTAAAAGAGAGTCAATATGAAAAAATTATTATTGGCGGCATGAATAAATTCCTTGAATGTCTGTATGATGATGGGCAATATTTGGCCGGAAAGTCTACCACGATTGTTTATAACCACAAGCATCTGAAATATATTACAGCTGTTTTAAACAGTACATTGATGTCATTTTATTATAGTATCGTTTATAATTCGATGTCTCTTGCTGGAGGATTTTTTAGAATTGGTGCTCCGCAGATTAAGACGCTTCCAATAGCCATTCCTGAGAATGAAAAAACGATAAGAAGGATTGAAGGGCTGGTTGATACAATCCAGAATGAACTAAAGGATGGTAATGAATCAGATCCTAACATTCAAGAGATAATGGCTCGTATTAACACGGAAATTTATGCGATATACGGCTTGAATGAACAAGAGATTAAATGTGTTGAAGAATAAGGAGGGATAAATGTCGATTACTCATTCGATTGAGTTTACCAAAGCTACTGTATCAGATCGAGATCATGAGGTACTTATATTTGGAGCTAAGACCTTGGCAATGACAGGATATGATATTCTCACTAATTTATGCTTTATAATAGAATAAAGGAAGAGTTTAGATACAAAAATTAAGAGTGAGGATTTATAAAATGATAAAAATTACAGGCATAGGGAGGAAAACAAGATGAGGAATAAAAGCATTCCCGAATTAGATAAACTCTTTAATGAAATTGGTACATATAAAAAAAGTGATGAATTAAAAGAGGTATTTGTATTTATTAAGAAATTTCCCCGAATAGCTCCTTATAATGCAATGCTTTTACATGTACAGAGGCCTGGCAGTAATTATGTTGCCTCAGCTTCAGTATGGAATAATACATTCAAGCGTACTATAAAACCTGGTGCTAAACCTTTAGTAATATTACGACCATTTGGACCTGTGGCTTTTGTATTTGAACTTTCTGATACAGAAGGTGAAACACCATTTCCAGAGAAGTTACTTAATCCATTTAAGGTAACAGGTAAGATTTCTGATAGTAAATTTAACAGGTTAATAGATAATATGTTATGTGATGGAATTATTTATGTTGAAGCAGAACATGGTGCTTCAAGTGCAGGTTTTGTACAAATAAATAACAGCAATAAAATCGCTAAAATAACCAAAAGCAATAAAGAAATTTTTGTTAAGATATTATTTAATATGGTTGTTAATAGTACTCATGAGAGAGAGACACATTTTGCAACTGTTCTTCATGAATTAGGACACATATATTGTGGTCATCTTGGTACTCCAAATACTAAGTGGTGGGGTGATAGAAGATATTTAAGTAAAAATGAGGTAGAATTTGAGGCAAAAGTTTATATTTACCTCCGATATAATTAAG
>CAZTEN010000095.1:5109-7633 GCA_964612495.1 uncultured Tissierella sp.
TTTGAGGCTGAGTGCGTATGCTGGTTAGTTTGTGAAAGGTTAGGTCTTCAAAACCCATCTGAAAAGTATTTGAGCGGATATCTTGATAGCAATAAGTATATTCCTGACATAAGTATCGACACTGTACTGAAGGCAGTAGGAATAATTGAATCTATGTTAAATACAAAAAAAGAGCCGCGTAAAGAAATAATATCAAATATTGTCTATTTGAACAAATAGTACAGTAATTTTAAATGAAGAAAAATTTCATATTAGAATAAGTAGGTTTAGTTTTTAGTATTAGTATGCAAATAATATTTTTATAACAAGAAAACATTTACTCTATATCCCGAATATTTAATTTTGGACGATAAAGAACGTGAATTTAATCTGCACACGTAAGGGATTTTTTACATAGATAATTATATTAACTACAGTATTGTTAAAATAGATAATAAACATGAAGATAGACTGGTTATGTGACAGAATTAATGAAGCTACAAATAATAAATTCATTTGGGGGAAATTCATGGCACAGGTAAAATATTGTGATAAGTGTAAAGAAAAAATAAGTATTCGTGAGATGCCAAACGGTGTTTGGTTACCTTTTAATTATCAAACAGATGAATTACATAAATGTAAAGAAATTAAAGTGTTAAAAAAGATGACCAAGCAGCAAACTGTCGAAAATGCAATTAAAGAAAAAGGATTACTAACTTTCAAAGATCATAAACATAATACCTACGTTGTTACACCAAATATAATTAGAAAAGGTTATGTATCGGCATACAACCATTTTGATAGTAAAATGCATACATATACACTTGATAAAATGTATTATATAAAATCGGTACAATTATCTGAAGTTGAAATGATTATAAAAGAATATAAAGAAAGGGAGTATGGATTAGAATTTATTCTTATAAATAAAGATAATAAGCAATTAACCAGATCTTATTCAAGGGTAGACTATAATAAGATTTCTCAGGTTAAAACAAAACAAGATGTAATTGCAAGACTTAAAGAAATTGAGTTTCTTATAAATAATATAAAAGAGCATGTAGATATGGAAAATATAAATGAATATTCTTTAATTAACCTTGATAAAAAAATAAATTTCTCATTAGACACATTATTAAGTAACGATATCCTAAATTATTTAGAAGAAATCAAAGAGGATGAACGTATTAGAAATGAAATAATAGCAAAAAAGCGTGAAGATGAAATGAAGCAACAGGAAATAGTTAATACTGCAATAGAGGAAAACAATAGAACATTTAAAATATTTATTGGAGTTATTATAATTATATTATTATTATTATTATTTTACTTTTTAAAATAGAATGTTTAAAATTGAGTATGTTTTTGCATAACTAATTATAAACAGTATATAAAGTATTTAATAAAATTCTATAAGAGGGGAACTATGGATAGAAATTTTATCGAAGAAAAAAATCATTTAGATTATGTATTGCAAAAAATTGATAGCAAGGTTAATTACCTTGTTTCTAACAAACCTTATGCAAGTGTACGAAAGTATGCAGTTGCACATAGTAGTGAAGAAATTGAAGACTTGAAATATAAAAAAGAAAGTAATGCATATTCAGATAGTCAAATATCTGTTTTTAAGAGTTTCAGAGATAGCCCATATTTTGCAAGAATGGATTTGGAATATAATGAGGGTGGCTGTGATGCGGAAACTGAAAAGATTTACATCGGAAAGAAAAGTCTTATTATTGATTACGAACAGTTAGTATATGACTGGCGAAGTCCGATTGGACAGCGTTATTATATGAAAAATGAAATCAAGTTTAAGCATGATAAGTATAACTATACATTACTTTTAAGAAGAGCATTAGATATTAAACATGGTAAACTTCTTAATTGTAATGATGAATATGTTTTTGGAGAAGAAGTATTTTCTAACGGTATAACTGATCCATTTTTAGTAAAAGCACTTAGGGAAAAACGTCATGAACATAGGATGACAGATATTATTAAGAGTATCCAAGAAAATCAAAATATTATTATTAGGCAGCCTATAAATAAAAATTTTATAGTGCAAGGTTGTGCTGGCTCAGGAAAGACAATGATTCTTCTTCACAGATTATCCTTTCTAATCTTTAATAATAAAAATCTTAATCCTGATAATATTAAGATAATTACTCCAAATGAGAACTTTAACATTAATATAAATGAACTATCAAATGAACTGGGACTAAATAAAATTGAACGCCTTACAGTAACAGATTATTATATAAAACTTATTAATAAGTATGATAGAAAAATATTAAAAAATGTTAACAATAAGATAGATGAATCAATAGTTAATAGCAGATTTTTAAATGAGGTTTATTCTGAAAGTTTTTATAATCATGTAGTGGATAAATATAGTTTATTTATTGCGAAACTTTTTGATAGGCAAACGTTAAATACTCTGAATAATCTGTGCGTAATAAAAAAAGTTAATTTTGAATTCGATGAAAATATATCTGATAATTATAAATTAGAGAATTACAGAAATAGTATTAAAAACATAATAGAT
>CAZTEN010000096.1:0-7596 GCA_964612495.1 uncultured Tissierella sp.
ATTACCTGGAATTAGGCTTGGATATGGGTGTGCTTCTGCAGAAAAGGTAAGGGAAATATCTAAAATAGAACTTCCTTGGAGTGTAAATACATTAGCTGATGCAGCAGGACAATATATATTTAACAATAAGGAATATATAAATAAAAGCAAGGATTACATAACTATTGAACGAAAATTTCTTTTTGAAGAACTATCAAGGATTGGAGGCATCCACCCTTATATAACCCATACTAATTATATATTGATAAAACTAGAAAAATGGGATGAGGAATATATATTTAACTTCCTATTAAAAAGAGGATTAATAATAAGGAAATGTTCTAGTTTTAAGGAGTTGGACAATAAGCACATAAGAGTGGCTATAAAGGATAGGGCAAATAATGTAAGATTAGTTGAGGCACTTAGAGGCCTGAAACATTAGGGACGGTTCTTTTTGTTTCAAATCATAATTAAAGAGGAGGAATTATAATGAAAAAGAAGTATTTGTTTTTAGGAGCCATCTTATTATTACTATTAACACCTGGCATCTCTAATGCCATGCATATAATGGAGGGCTTTCTTCCAGCAAAATGGGCTATATTTTGGGGGTTATTGTCATTGCCTTTCTTAGCAATAGGGCTTAAGAAGGTCAACAAGATATTCAAAGGAGATATAAATGCCAAGGTCCTATTAGGCTTAGCAGGAGGTTTTGTATTTGTATTATCTGCTTTAAAAATTCCATCAGTTACAGGAAGCTGTTCCCATCCAACAGGGGTAGGACTTGGAGCCATATTATTTGGACCTACTGTCATGACCGTTGTGGGTACTGTAGTATTATTATTTCAAGCCTTGCTACTTGCACACGGAGGACTTACAACCCTTGGTGCCAATATATTTTCCATGGGGATTGTAGGA
This sequence comes from uncultured Tissierella sp., assembly GCA_964612495.1. Lineage (GTDB taxonomy): Bacteria > Bacillota > Clostridia > Tissierellales > Tissierellaceae > Tissierella_B. The sequence goes on from CAZTEN010000096.1 coordinate 895, forward strand.
CCTTTAGTATCTTATGGAATCTATAGAGGATTGAAAAATACTAATGTTAACCAGGCATTTGTAATATTTTTAGCAGCCTCAATAGGAAATCTAACTACTTATTGCATCACTGCTATCCAACTTGGTCTAGCATTTCCAGATCCAGCCACTGGTTTTCTAGGTTCATTAATTAAGTTTTTATCCGTATTTGCTGTTACACAAATTCCTTTAGCTATTGTAGAAGGACTTCTTACAGCAATTATCTATAATCTATTAGTTGAATACAAGAAGAAAGGAGTGATTTCTATTGAAAACATCTAAAGTAAATTTAATTTTATTTTTAATAATAATAGGAATTGTATTAGTGCCATTAATCTTGGTCAGGGATTCTGATTTTGGAGGAGCAGATGGAGAGGCTGGAGATGTAGTTTTTGAAATAAACCCGGAATATGAACCTTGGGCAGAACCACTTTGGGAGCCACCAAGTGGAGAGATTGAGAGTTTACTATTTTCAACTCAGGCTGCTATAGGTGCAGGGATCATTGGATATATTCTTGGTTCTTTAAGAGAGAAGAAAAAAATTGCTGCTAATTGATAAATATGCCTATACCAATAGATTAACAAATAGCAATCCATTCTATAAGTTTATAATAGTGGTTATATCCTTGACTATAACCACTATTACAGAAAATATTTATGTAAACATAATGATACTTGTCCTTATGGTATTCCTTACTACTCTAGTAGCAGGAATACCAATGGATAAATATCTAAAAATATTATTTATTCCTGTATCATTTTTAGCCATTAGTATTCTTACGATTTTAATCAGTATCTCAAAAGCCGATATATTTATATGGAGTATCCATATATCAAATAATTATATAGGCATAACTAGGGCTTCCCTTGATCAGTCAATATTGTTGGCAAGTCGAGCATTTGCATCAATAGGAGCTACATTTTTTCTTGGGCTTACGACTCCATTAAATAACCTTATTAGAGTATTTAAAAAAATGTATTTTCCTAATTCTATTTTAGAACTAATAGTTCTTATCTATAGATTTATTTTTGTTTTCTTAGAAGAGGCTAAAGATATATATCTGGCACAGGATATGAAATTTGGACACGCAAATTTTAAAAACAGCTTAAAATCAACATCCTTGTTAGTAAGAAGCCTTTTCTTAAAGGTTTTATTGGATTATAAAGAATTAATTGTAATACTTGAATGCAAATTATATGATGGGGAATTTAGGACTGGTGATTAAATGATAAGAATTGAATCCTTAGAATTTGAATATGAAGATGGAACTAAGGCTCTTGAGAATATTAATATAGATTTAGATAAAGGAAATATTGTTGGAATAATCGGAGCAAATGGATCTGGAAAATCAACTCTTTTTCTAAACATATTAGGTGTCTTGAAGCCATCAAAAGGTACAATTAAATACAATAATAGAATATTAGAATATAATAAGAAATCTTTAAGGGAATATAGAAAAGAAGTAAATATGGTATTTCAAGATCCAGATAAACAGTTATTTTATTCCAAAGTATATGATGATATGGCATTTGCTCTAAGAAATCTTGACATTTCAGAAGAGGAAATAAGGAAAAGAGTATATGAAGCTTTGGAAAAGATTAAAGCAAGAGATTTAGAAGATAAACCAACTCATTTTCTTAGCTATGGGCAGAAGAAACGTATCGCCATAGGAGGAGCATTGGTTTTAAATTCTAAAGTCTTACTATTAGATGAACCTACTTCTGGATTAGACCCTTTAATGACAAATGAAATTAAAAATATAATCAAGGATTTAAGCCAAGAAAAGAAGATTGTAGTATCTAGTCATGATATGGATTTTATATATGAGATATGTGACTATATCTATATAATATCAAAGGGAAAAATTCTAGGCCAAGGAGTTCCTGAGGGAATCTTTCTAAAAACTCATTTGCTTAAGGAAGCGGGTTTAGATAAACCATGGCTGGTAAAAGTTCATGAAGCTTTAAACCTACCACTGTACAGAAATGAATCTGAATTAGAAAAAAGTAAATACCAAAAGGAGAAAATATGAAAAAGGGAATAATAGTTACAAGCTTTGGCACAACATATAAGGAAACAAGAGAACTTTGTATAGATTCTATTGAGAATAGAATTAAAGATGAGTTTAAAGATAGCTTGGTACTTCGGGCTTTTACCTCAAGGATGGTAATAGATAAACTAAAGGAAAGGGATGATTATCATGTAGATACCCCAACTGAAGCCTTGGAGAAGATGAAGAAAAATGGAATCAAGAACATTTTAATTCAACCTTTACTTATTATTGAAGGCATTGAGTATGAGAAGATACTAAGAGAAGTTAGAGATTTTATAAATGAAAATTATGATTTTAATATAATGGTTGGAAAACCCTTGTTATCCTTTGAATCAGATTATGATAAAGTTGCAGAGACCTTATCATTAGATAAAGATCCTCTTATATATATGGGTCATGGTTCTGAGCATAGAACTGATATATCTTATAAAAAACTAGAAGAAATCATAAGGAATAAAGGGTTTAAAGATATATTTATAGCAACAGTTGAGGGTGAAAGAACTATTGAAGATGTTATAGCAGAAATAAAAGAAAGTTCCTTAGATAAGGTTGCTTTGAAACCATTCATGCTTGTAGCAGGTGATCATGCAAGAAATGATATGGCTTCAGATGAGGATGATTCATGGAAAAGCATATTGGAGAAAAATGGGATAGAAGTAGATGTTGAAATAAAAGGATTAGGACAAATAAAAGAAATACAAGATATATTTATAGAACATCTAAGAATTGCAAGGGGAGATATGAATGTATATTAAGAATCCTATGGAAATCGAAAATAAGAGTATGGATATTATAGATAGTGTAATAGGTGATACAAATTTTAATGAAGAAGAGATGCTAATTGCCAAAAGAATGATTCACACAACTGGAGATTTTGAATATAGAAAGATAATATCATTTCAGCATAATTTTATAGATGATGCTAAGAAATCCATAAAAAGTGGAACTAAGATATTTACAGACACTAAAATGGCCTATATGGGAATCAATAAAATTGCTTTATCAAAGGCCAACTGTGAGCTTAAATGTTTTATTGATGATGAAAGAGTATTTAAAATGTCCAAGGAAAAAGCTACTACTAGATCAGCCTGTGCGGTGGATTTAGCAGTGGAGGAGGGAATAGACACATTCGTCATAGGAAATGCACCTACAGCTCTATATCGTATACTTGAGTTAGTAAAAGAAGGTAAATTAAATCCAAAATTCATAGTAGGAGTTCCAGTAGGCTTTGTTGGAGCTGCAGAATCAAAGGAATATTTAAGAGAATTTGATATACCACAGATATCTACTATAGGGAATAAGGGTGGCAGCAATGTTGCAGCCTCCATAATCAACGCCCTATTATATATGGTAGTAGGAAGATGAGTCTAGACTTATATGTCATTAAAGAAGGAAAAAGTTTAAGATGTGGCTATACAAGTGGAAGCTGTGCAACTGCTGCAGCTAAGGCAGCGGCAATTATGCTGGAAACTGGAGAAATTATCGATTACATTGAAATAGATACACCTGCAAATATTAAATTGAAACTTAAGGTTCATAATCAAAATGTAAGTAAAGAGTATGTATCCTGCTCAATCAAAAAGGATGCTGGAGATGACCCAGATAATACTGACGGGATTGAAATATTTGCTGAGGTAGGTAGACGTGATGATGGAAATATAATTATTGATGGCGGAGAGGGTATAGGGCGAATTACTCGAAAAGGCTTATTTGGAGAAATCGGACAAGCAGCCATTAATCCTGTTCCTAGACAAATGATTGAAAAGGAATTGAGTACAGTAAGTAGCAGCGGATATAATGTTCTAATATATGCTCCTTTAGGAGAAATAATTGGTAAGAAAACCTTCAATAAAAATATAGGTATCGAAGGAGGAATCTCTATTATTGGGACTAAGGGTATAGTTTATCCAATGAGTGAGGAAGCTTTACTAAAAACCATATATATGGAAATTGATATGGTGGAAGAAAGCTATGGATTGGAGAATATAGTTTTAGTTCCAGGGAATTATGGAGAGAAAATTGCAGAAAATCTAGGAATAAAGGTGCCTAAAATAAAAGTTTCCAATTTTATTGGGGACAGCTTGCTATATGTATATAATAAAGGTTTTAAATCAATAACTCTTATAGGTCATATTGGAAAGTTTTCAAAACTTTCAATAGGAGCCTTCAATACCCATAGTAAAATATGTGATGGAAGGATGGAGGCCTTTGTTTATTATCTAGCCCTAATGGGTGCTGGAAAAGATGTCTTAGAGAGGGTTAACAATGCCATTACTGCAGAGGAGGGTCTAAGTATCTGTATAGAAGAAGGCTATGGACAAGTTCAGAGATATATGGAAAAGGGTGCAGAGGAAAGAATTAGGAAGTATTTAAAGGATGATGATTATTCAGTTAAGGTGATTATTTACTCTATGGAGAGGGGGGTGAAATATGCTGACAGTAGCAGGTGTAGGTCCGGGAAACCCTAAATATTTAACTATTGATGTATATGAAAGAATCAAGGATGCTGAACATATTATATCCTTTGGAAGAGTAGGTAATTCAATAAAATCTCTTAGAGAAGATTATGAGCAAGTAAATAGAGTAGATGATATAGTTGAAATTTTAAAGGATAATAAGGATGTTCTCCTTCTAGCATCAGGAGATCCAAATTTCTTTGGTATAGTTGAATATTTAAAGAAAAAGGAAATTCCAATTAAGGAAGTACTGCCTGGCCTATCCTCCTTTCAATATATGATGGCAAAACTAGAAAAGTCATGGCATGATTCTAAATTCATCTCCCTACATGGAAGAAGTGGTGACTTAGAGGAAATTAAGGATAGCAAACTATCCATAATTTTAATAGATAAAGACAACAATCCATCCTATATATCCAGGGAATTATATAAAATTGGAATAAAGGGACTTATGTATATAGGTTTTAATTTATCCTATGATGATGAAAGAATTATAAAGGTCAATATAGGTGAAGAAGTAGAAAATTATTCATCTTTAGGAGTGGTTATCATTGAAAATGAAATGGATTAGAGATGAGGATTTTATAAGAGGTCATATTCCAATGACCAAGTTTAATATAAGAATCTTAACTATTGGTCATTTAGCCATAGAAGAAGGAGACAGGCTATTGGATATTGGGGCAGGTACAGGTTCCATTTCTATAGAAGCAGCTCTGCAAGGTGCGAAAGTCTGGGCTATAGAAAGAGAAGAGGAAGGCATATCCTTAATAAAGACCAACGATAAAAAATTCAATACAAATATTAAGATTACAAAGGGATGTGCACCAGAGTCTCTACCACAAAATAGTTTCAATAAATGCTTTATAGGTGGCAGTGGAGGTAAACTAAAGGAGATTTTTCAATATTTAGATGAATATTTAGAGAAAGATGGAATACTTTGTGGCAATTTTATAACTCTAAGTAATCTAAATGAATTTATGGCTTTGTTAAAAAAGCATAAGTATAAAGATATTGTGACACACCTTATCCAAAGTGCATATATGGATAGAACTGGGTTGATGAAAGGTGAAAACCCTATTTATATAGTAAAGGGAGTGAAAGTAAATGATTAGCTTTGTAGGAGCAGGCCCAGGAAATGTAGATTTAATTACTATAAAAGGAAGAAAATTATTAGAAGAAGCGGATGTAGTGATATATGCAGGTAGTTTAGTGTCAAAAGACCATTTAAACTTTTGCAAGGGAAGCTGTCAGTTTTACAATAGTGCATCTATGACATTAGAGGAAGTGATAGAAGTCATAGAAGAGTCGGTTAAGATGGATTTGATGGTGGTCAGACTTCATACGGGAGACCCAACTATATATGGAGCCATAAGAGAACAAATGGATATGCTTGATGTCAAGGGTATAGACTATGAGGTTATTCCAGGGGTTAGCTCCTTTACTGCAGCCTGCTCATCCATAAAAAAAGAATTTACCTTGCCAACAGTGAGCCAGACGGTGATTCTAACTAGGATGGAAGGTAGGACACCAGTCCCTGAGGGAGAGGATTTAGAAGACTTAGCAAGACATAAAGCCTCTATGGCAATATTTTTATCTGTTCAGGATATAGATAAAGTAGTAGAAAAATTAGCTAGAGGATATGAAAGCTATGATATACCCGTTGCAGTTGTCTACAAAGCCACCTGGGAGGATGAAGAAATAGTAAGAGGCACACTGCATGATATAGCTGAAAAAATAAAGGATAAGGGCATCAACAAAATGGCTCAAATTCTTGTAGGAAACTTCATTGATGGAGACTACGAAAGATCGAAATTATACCATCCTAGTTTTACCCATAAATTTAGAGAGGGTATATAATGAAAATAGCTTGTCTATCCTTCACGGATAAAGGTGTTCTTTTGGGAGAGAGAATTTCAGCTATTCATAGCACTATATATACTATAGACCACTTTGCAAATTCAAAACTAGAGGGTGGAGTAGGGAGCTTTCTAAAGGAATCTTGGTTACTATATGATGGTTTTATTTTTATTTCTGCAACTGGAATCGCCATTAGGATGATAAATCCTTATATAGAATCTAAGACTAAAGATCCAGCCATAGTAGTAGTTGATGATATGGGTAAATACTCCATATCCCTTCTATCTGGCCATCTAGGTGGGGCTAACGAAATGGCT
>CAZTEN010000097.1:0-657 GCA_964612495.1 uncultured Tissierella sp.
GGCGGATGTTCCATATCGCCTTCCACTCCGGCGACCCGTCGGCGTGGAACAGCAATTCCAGAACTCTACGGAAGGGAATTTGAAGGGTTCCAACAACATTGCCAAGCAGAAACGCAAATACACACCCGGCAAGCAGCACCAGCAGCATTGTCAGCCGATAGGAGGTGCAGTCCCGGATACTGCGATTATTTTCCATACCAATCAGACACCTCCCCGAATACTTCGGGATAGAGCGTGCAGGCCATATAGCGCACCGCTTCGTTGTAATACGGGCCGGCATTGTACAGGAAATACTCCTGAGGAAGATAATAGACCTTTCCCTGTGTGACTGCTTTCACACTCTGCCATGCCATATTATCCGCAAATTGCTTCTGCATGGTCTTTAATCTTTTGTTTTTCTTTATAAATTTAAATTAGCAATGCAAAATTTGTTTTTATATACAAAAAAACCTCCCGTTCCTATATATTCTAATATAGGGACGAAAGGTTATAATACAACCGTTCCGCGGTACCACCCAATTTCAGCAAAAATTGCTACACTCTTTCAAATACGGGATTTACATCCGATATTCTATCCTTGTAACGCAGGAAATACGGCAAAGCTTACTTAATTCAGCCCGCAGCTCAAGAGGGAACTTCAAAATGATTTCACAAATA
>CAZTEN010000097.1:667-7578 GCA_964612495.1 uncultured Tissierella sp.
CTTTCAGTCAACGACGAATACTCCCTGATAGTGTCTTCAAATCTACTTTCAACTTTTCATAGCTTTTTATAATTTTTATTATAATATACCTAAATATTGATTTTGTCAATAGTTTTTTGTTTTTCTAAGAAGACACGGGGAAGTAGCCTTGACAGTAAAAAGCACGAGGAAGGAGATATACACAGAAACAAATAAAAAGTTGGCGAGGCTTTTAGCTACCATAGGTGCTAGTAGTCTCGCCAACTTATGCCTTGAGTAGGAGATCGGTACATGTAAATTATTATTCATTAATCTGATTCTTATTTATTCCGCCTTTATTAAACCAAGATTTGAATATCCATCAGAATAATAAATGAAGAATATGTAATCTCCTTTTTCATTATAAGCATAATATTCAATACTGTCAGTTGAAGTGCTTTCAGTTGTATCAACCTTATATTCGCTATTCTTAAGTAACTCTATGAAATCTATGGCATCTTGCCTTTCTACATACTGCAAATCTATGTATTTCTCATTACTCCCATTGCTATTTATAGCTGTAATTTTCCCTTCAAGCTCCGGTATCCCAACGAAAAAATCACTAGGCCAAGTTGCAGCATCGGTCATATCTACTTCTTCTTTAGACTCTACAGATGGCTCATCTGGTGTGTTTACAATATCATTCCCAGATTGATTTTTTCCATATGAAATTGAACCATCTCCGGCATTTGAGTACATTAATGTTACCATTGTTCCATCCTCGTGGTTTCCAGAAAATGAGACTAGGTCAGAAGTTGTTGTTTCATAGGTGGCTACGTAGCCTAATGCCTTGATAGCTTCAATATACTTAGTAGCATCCTTGCCATTCAAGTCCTCAAAGGTAACCATTACAAATTGGCTATTAGCATCATCCATCACCATGCTAATATTAGCCTTTAGCTCAGGTAGCTTACCCATCTTATCCTTAGGCCATTTTAAGTTTTCCCCAATTTGTGTAGAACCTTCTTCAGTTTTTATAGTGCTCGTATCACCATCTAAATCAACTTCACCATCAACAGCTTCTTCAATAATATTTTCGGTAATCTTCTCTTCAATACTTTTTTTGCACCCAACAGCAAAAACAGCTATTATGACTATTAGGGCTATTATTGCACTCCTTTTCATACAAATCATCCTCCAATTTTTTTATTTATATACCCAAAAAAAATTATATATTCATAAATTTTGCCATACTATCTAGCTTTTCATGAAACAACAAGCTATAAATGTCAGATGAAATTGCTAGAAATTGCATCACATTAACTATTTATCATCAGTTTTATATACTTATTTAAGGTTTTCCCTCCACCTACGATAAACCTTATTATATTTTTTAGTCCGTAATGCCTTAACATTTCCGTCTTCTTATTTACAAACAGATTTACATATAAATTGGTTTTTAATAATTCAAAATAGTAACTTCTTAAATTCATTTTAGATGGACTTATAATTACCTGACCAAAGCTCCATTTTTCATAGTACTCTTCATCATAAAGCAACCTATCCTTATAAACTTCATACATAGGTAGATTAGGAAATGGGGTTAAGGGGCTTATTGTAGCAATCTCAGGTTTTAATTCCTTAATATACTTTCTAAATCGCTTGAAATCATTCTTATCCCAATCAGGATGTGCCATAAAGGATGCCCATGCATCTATTCCTAATTGCTTTAATATATTTGCAGCTATGTAATTGTCCTCGACCGAGGACTTTTTTCTATAATTCTTCAGCTCTTCATCGTTAAATGTTTCATAACCAACGAGAACCGCCTTTAATCCTAGAGCCCGTAATTCTTTTATTAAGTCCTTGTATTCTATAATCCCTTTCACTGACCCATATACTATATATTTTTTATCTAGTTTTAATTCCTTTGCTAGATTTAAAAAAGTAATAATTTTATCTTTATTACCAAAGAAGTCATTATCAAAGAACATTATTGCAGATTCTTCTATACTAGCTAAATCCTTCTTTATAAGCTCAAGATCAATAAGTTCTTCTTTTGCTCCTTCTATTCGCCACCTCAAGCAAAAGTCACAAGTCTTCTCACACCCTATTCCAAATTCTGCAATAGCAGCAGGTTTATATCCAAAATATGAATATTCATTTCTGTATTTTGAAGTTGACAATCTATCTGGGAGAAGGTAAGAATTTCTACCTTTTACTCCTGTAGATTTATAATCATTCACCTTAGATAAAATCCCATCTATAGGTGCTAAATCTCCTACTTCCATCTTGTAAATAAATTCTTTTATATTATTTTCATTAGTATATTCAAAAATATAATCTACGGATTCGTGAAAAAAGGCTTTTGGATTTAAGTAGCTTTGAGTACCACCTACAATTGTTTGAATATCTTCATTAAAACCCTTAGTTTCTATTGTAAGCTCTATTACCTTATTTACATCTATACAAAGACTAGTAATTCCAACTATATCAGGATTATATTCTATTAATTTTTCTGCAAGTGACATTTTTTCTATCATCATGTCAAATATCTCTACTTTACATAATTCCTTAATGGCACCATAAATCATCTCCAGACCTATGGGCTCCGAAAACATAAAGTCGGATACTGTAATAGCCTGTTTAATTCTTGGTGGTCGGACTAATAATACTTGCACTTTTCCCTCCTAACTATCAAATTTATTTCAATTCATTTTTTATAATAACTAGTCTGATGTCTTCATAGCTTATATCTTCCGCTAAAGCTTCTTTTATAGGCTTAAGCCTCTCAAGACCTACTTCATTGATAACCGATAGTATCCTTTCCTCTTTTTCAGGATTGTCGATGAACCTTGTCCAATCGATGGTTTTACCTCTGCCTTGGCAATTTCCTAAATGTTCGATAATAGTATTTATAGTGAAGCCCCTTTTTTCAGCTATTTCTTTTAAGGTAAGATTTTGAAGATATAAATCATATGTGGCTTCATATCTATCAATTTTTTCAGCATGCCCTCTTTCCTCAATTTTTTCTTCTTGGATTCTTTCAATTTCCTTCTTCTCATTCTTGGAAGCATAACTCTTTATAATTTCTAGGAAACTTTCTCCATAGCTTTCATACTTCTTTTCCCCTATCCCTTTAATTGTAAGCATTGATTCCTTGCTTTGTGGGAAACATGCTGCCATTTCCTTTAAGGTAGAGTCGTGGAATATCATAAAGGGAGCCATTCCTTTCTCCTGAGATAAGTTATATCTTAGTTCTCTTAACTCAAGAAACAAGTCTTCATCAAAGTCGATATCATGTACTGTTTTGCTTGTTTGACTACTATATGACTTGATTTGGAGTAAATGCTTTTTATGATAGACCTTTTCACTTCCCTTTAGGACATTGCGTGACTTTTCACCTAATTTTAAAACTGGAAACTTATCTGCAGTAACTAATATATACCCCATGGAGATTAGGGTCATGATTATTTCTCTTACTGTAGATTCCGAATAATCCTTCATAATCCCATAGGTTGAAACAGAGTCCAAACCAAATTCCAATACCCTCTTATTCTTAGATCCTCTTAAAACATGTATAACCATGGATACACCAAATCTCTCCTTCACTCGATATATACATGAAAGGATCTTTTGAGCTTCCAAGGTGATATCTACCATTTCAGAATTATCTACGCAGTTACCACAGTTATGGCATTTTGATTCAAGGGAATTCTCTCCAAAATACTCTAATATAATGCTTCTTAGACAATCATTAGTATTGCAATAGTCTACAAGATATTGTAGATTTTCGTAAAGGATATTTTCCCTTTGCTCTGAAAAGGTGGAGCTTTGTATCAGTAGCTTTTGCTTTACAATGTCTGAAGGTGAATATAATAAAGTGCAGTGGCTAGGCTCTCCATCCCTACCAGCACGCCCTGCCTCTTGATAATAGGACTCCATATTCTGAGGCATATTGTAATGGATTACAAATCTTACATCAGGCTTGTCTATTCCCATTCCAAAGGCATTGGTGGCAACGATTATCTTTACTTTATTGAGTATGAAATCATCTTGATTTTTCTGACGTGATTCAGCATCCATTCCTCCATGGTAGGAAACTACACTATAACCAAGAAGACTTAGTTTCTCAGTTACGGCTTCCACAGTCTTTCGAGTAGCACAATAGATTATCCCAGATTCCTCTTGGAAGTTGTTCTTCAAGTAATCATTAACATAGGATAGTTTATTACTGACCTTCACAACCTGATAAAATAGATTTGGTCTGTCAAAACCTATTATGGATTCAAGAGGATTCTTAAGCCCCAATAAGTCCTTAATCTCATCTACAACTAATTTAGTTGCTGTTGCAGTATAGGCTGCAACCACCGGTCTTTGGGGAATATTTTCTATAAACCTTGGTATTTCAGTATAAGAAGGCCTAAAATCATGACCCCATTGACTTATACAATGGGCCTCATCTATGGCTACCATGCAAATCCTTATATCCTTTACTAATCTAATAAAGGCATAAGTATTTAATCTCTCCGGTGCAATATATACTATCTTATATTTGCCTTCTCTGATTTCCTGCAACCTATAGTTAATATCATTATCTTCAAGGGTACTATTTATAAAGGTTCCGGGTATTCCGATTTCCTCTAAAGAGTCTACTTGGTCTTTCATCAAGGATATCAATGGGGAAATTACTAAGGTAATCCCATCCATTAATACAGCTGGCAATTGATAACAAAGGGATTTCCCTCCTCCTGTTGGCATAATCCCTAAAACATCCTTACCATCCAGAGCACCTTCTACTATTTTTTTCTGACCTGCTTTAAATTCATCATATCCAAAATAGGTCTGTAAGGCCTTATAAATATCCAATTCTTCACATCCTTAATCTATGTAAAAATATTAATTATCTTTAAATATCAGGGGTAATTGCCTAGCGATTACTTCACAGCATTGCAAACAGGTGGGTAATCTCATATAACAATTATACATTATTTAAGTCTTAATATCTGCTTTTTTAATTATTAGTTACAAGAACTTAACTCCTTCCCTATGGTCAATCCATTAGAAATGGCTAAATTTGTTTATTACATAAACTAAGGTCAGAATCCTAGGATTCTGACCATTATTTATTACAGAGATATTTCTATTTCATCAAATGCTAAGTTTACTACTACCTGAGTTTGAGTGTTAGTCACTGCACCAGTTATAACACTACCTCTAATAGGTCCAAAATTGAATACTTGCTTAGCTTCAGCTTTGGCAATATTCTTTTCTACATCATTTTCTTCACGGCATCTTGGGAAACATCTTCCTGGAAGCTCTGTATAACATCTATTCATATTTATCTATCCTTTCGTATTGTTTTTATTCTCTAGACTTCTTGCTACTAATTTTATTAGGCACCACCTCCTTGCCTAAGCAGTGATGGTATTTTGTTAATTCATCCAATCAATCTTCAGTTTTTAAATCTTGGTCATCAAATTTAATAGAAATAGTTTTCTTGCCATTGCCTAAATCTTTTTTATCAATTTTTACCTCTTTACCATTTATAAAAGCACCAGATTTATCAACCTTCATACTAAAACCATCACTCCCAGCTTCTTGTTTAGAAGCTGCAGCATTTAGTACTATTTCTACGCCGCCAATTAAAGGTATATCTAGTTCAAACTCATCAAAAGCAAGATTGACTACAACTTGAGTCTGTATATTAGTCACAGCTCCTGCAATAGTAGAACCTTCTATAGGTGAAAAATCAAATTCTTGTTCAGCTTCAACGACCGCTTTATTAATTTCATTGTCTATAGCCATTTATATCCATCCTTTCTTCGTATTTTAAATTAGTCTTTATTCTTTATTCTCTTTCTACTTCTTGAGACTCAGTTTTAAAGACTAATATTTTTTTAACATTTTCTAATACCTGTTTTTCCAATTTTAGTTCTTTACCATTTATAGTAAGACTTCCTTCTTTAATATCTAATTTAAAACTACCATCCTCACTTGCAATTGAAGGCACTGAATTTTCCAAATCCCCTAAAAGTGGAATTCCACCAAATAGAATTATATTATCAAATACAAGGTTTACTATAACTTGAACTTGATTGTTAGTAATATTGCCATTAATAGAACTACCTTCTATATCGCTTATTTCAAATGATTGTTCAGCCTTATTTTTTACTTCATTGCCCTCTTCTTCTGATTCATTACAGCAATTATTAGTTGTCTTACTATTTTTATTTGGATTTGAAATTCTCTCATACCAAGGACTTGCTGAGTAATACTTCATATTCATCTTCCTTTCATTAAATTGAACATCTTTTGTCAAATTATAGGTTTAACTTACACTTTATAATATTCAACTAAATCGAAAGGTGTGAGGGCAAAGCAAAAGCACCTTCTTAGAAGGTGCTGAGATTATAGTTTTTCAATCTATTAATTTTAAGCATTGTAGCAATTGCTTAAGAAACCTCATCAATTGTCTTTATTAATATTTCAAAATTAATGGGCTTACCGAAGTGCTTATCAAATCCAGCTTCTATCGAACGTTCTACATCTGCTTGACTTGAATAGCCTGAAACAGCTATGAGATATATATTCTTTAATTCATCGTCTTGGCGGATGGATTTTGCAACATCATAACCATTCATACCAGCCATTCCTATATCACATAATATAACTTTTGGTTTATTTTCTTTTGCTTTAGCAATGCCAGCTACTCCATTAAATGCAGAATCTACATCATATCCTAATACACTAAGGAGTTGACACGTTATATTGTTTAGGTCTTTATTATCATCTATCATAAGTATCATTTGTTTCACCTAACCTTTTTTATTCTGTCCTCTGGTCGGTGTTGTATCTCTGTTCCTTCTATGACGAATTCATTGCCTTCATATGTGAATCTGAACTCATTGCCTGGTTTGGGTACCATTCTCTCAGTTCCGGCCGAGTCGATG
>CAZTEN010000098.1:0-7576 GCA_964612495.1 uncultured Tissierella sp.
TCCCGGTCCCACCATAATGTCATTGTCCTTTGCAAACCTTATAAAGTCCCATACTATTAAGAAGTAGTCCGTATAACCCATATCTACTATGGTGTTGAACTCAAAATCAAATCTCTTTTTTATCTCATCACCTATTGGCTTATACCGTTCTTCCAAACCTTCCCAACTAAGTTTCTTCAAGTATTCTACATTGGATATACCCTCTGGAACATGGTATTTCGGAAGGTGTAGGGTATTGAAGTCCAATTCTACATTACATCTATCTGAAATAAGTAGAGTATTAGTTAAAGCTTCCTTACTATAATTGAAAAGCTCATACATTTCCTCCGGAGATTTTAAATAAAATTGATTTGTTGGGAACTTCATACGATTCTCTTCATCTACAGTAGTTCCGGTCTGTATACAAAGTAGTACATCATGCACAATTGCATCACTTCTATTTAAATAGTGTATATCGTTAGTAGCTACTAAAGGAATATTAAACTCTTTGCTGATTTCAATCAAGCGTTTATTTACTTCCACCTGCTCAGAAATTCCATGGTCTTGAAGTTCCAAGAAGAAATTATCCTTTCCAAAGATATCCTCGTAAATCAGGGCAACTTCCTTTGCCCTTTTAAGATTATTATTCATTATATGCTGCTGCACTTCTCCCCCAAGGCATGCTGATAAACATATTATTCCTTGGCTATATTTCCTCAATATATGGTGGTCAATACGTGGTTTGTAATAAAAACCATTTATATAGGCTTCAGATATTATTTTCATCAAGTTTCTATAGCCAGTATTGTTCTCTGCTAAAAGCACAAGATGATATTGATTCTTGTCCTTAGATTCCCTTTCAGTATATTTATTTATAGAAATATAGACTTCAGAACCAAGAATAGGCTTAATACCACTTTTCTTAGCCTCCTTATAAAATTGAACAACCCCAAACATTGAACCATGATCGGTTATGGCTATGGAATCCATTCCAAGCTCTTTAGTTCTTCTAATAAGGTCCTTTATCTTGATTGACCCGTCTAGAAGGCTATATTCAGTATGAACATGAAGGTGCGTAAATCTTAAATCATCCATAAAAATCCTCTTTCATCCTACAATTCTATTCTATTCTATCATAAAACACATTTTTGTATATAAGGAGGTTAAATATCCCCCACCTCGTTGCAATGGCGTGAGGTAATTGCATAGATTACAGTAATATAGTCTATCATTCTTTGGATTAAGTCAAGAAAAGAAGTCTTCTTTTAATTGAAGACTTCTTTTACATATGGCCTAATTTATCGATTACATTTTCCATAAGAGAAAGATCTATTACTCTAAAATCGTCTAATATACTCTCTCTATACTGTGGTGTTTTTTTTATCTCCTGAAACTTTTTTGCCGTTGTTATTGAATCCTCTATAATCATAGTTCCTTGAATATCTAAATCAGCCTTATAAATATCCTTTGAAATGATAATACTCTTATATGGTGTTTCATTAGGCTTTATGCTTCCTGAAAGGGGGTGTGATAAAAGCTTATGCCCTTCATGAAGCTTTGCTCTTACATATTCAAGTACATCTAAATACTTTTGTCCTTCTAAATACTCTACCTCTTGTCTATCCTTGTATTTTTCATACACTAATACATTGTTTGTAACTAACACCTTCTTCATTTAATCCTCCAAATAATCCTCCAAATTATACTGTTTTAAATTCACTTTCTACTAATTGCTGTAAGGCTTTGAGCATCAACTTTTCATCTTGTCCTGTTGCAGTTAAAGTAATTTCCTCACCATGGAAGGCTCCTAAAGACATAATTCCAATAATACTTTTTCCATTAACTGATACTCCATGAGCTTCAAGTTGAAGTTCACTTGAAAATCTGCTTGCAACTTGTACAAAAATTGCTGCAGGTCTTGCATGTAATCCTTCAGGATTATTTAATTTTAAAGTTAATTTCTCCATTTAATTCACTCCCCTCAATTCTTCTGCTATTTCTTCTATTTTTTTAAATCTATGATTAACACCTGATTTACCAATAGGTGGATTTAACATTTCACCTATTTCCTTTAAACTGGCATCTGGATTGTCTATCCTAATTTCGGCTATTTCCCTTAGACTGTCAGGCAATTTGTTAATTCCCATATGGTCACTAATAATTTGAATATTGTCTAACTGTCTTATAGAAGCATCAATAGTCTTACTTAAATTAGCTGTTTCACAGTTCACAAGTCGATTTATATTATTCCTTACATCCTTTAGTACCCTTATATCCTCTAACTTTAGCAGTGCTTGGTGGGCTCCAATAATATTTAATATATCCACTATCTGTTCACCCTCTTTGATATATACCACATAATTTTCCTTTCTGGTCACTATCTTTGAGTTCAAGCTAAAGGAATTTATTATATCAGATAAATTTTGTGCATGATCCTCGTTATTTGTTACAAATTCCATATGGTATGTTTTTTCGGGATTACTAATGGATCCTCCCCCAAGAAAGGAACCTCTTATATAACTTCTCCTGCAATCTCTCTTAAAGATTAACTCTTCAGGAACATTATATGAAGGGAATAATAGATTTGAGACGTCTTCATTTATAAATCCTACATCGTTTAATATATATTTCGATATGTCTTTATCATTTACTACTATAAGATAATTGTTGTTTTTCTTCAATTGTCTATTTTTTCTAACCATAACCTCTACTTCTGTGTTATATATCATTTTCAAAATAGAAAATATCCTCCTAGCTATAGCAGCATTTTCAGTAGTAAACTTAAGATTTATCTTTCTATTTCCTGCTATTTGAATTGTTCCATTCATCCTAACTAGGGCGGCTAATTCAGCCAGAGCGCAATCTTTTTCATCTAGTTCAATTCTGGACAATTCATTCTTAGTAGTTGCTGAAAAGGACATTTCATCACTCCTATTGATTCATAAGCTCTATCCCTTTTAAAATAATCTTTCTTTCATCTGCATATCTAAGTAGATCTTTTGCTTTATCAATATGAACGAAGACAGCATCAATAAAACCTTCTTTACGTTGAGGTGTACAATCCATGGAGTTGCTCTTCATAAGATACCAATGAACAGTTTTAGAAACTATTTCATCTTCTTTAATGTTCTTATAGTTATATTTTACAAAGCCTATATAACTAATTATCTCTCCTTTAACCCCTGTTTCCTCCAAGACTTCCCTAAGTGCTGCGTTTTTAATCCCTTCACCTTTTTCAAGTCTACCCTTAGGTAATACCCAATCCCCATTATACTTTTTTAGTAGAAGTATAGCATTTCCAAATACTACTACACCTCCTGAGCTTACCTCAATCATGTCATCAACCCCAATGCAAAAAAAAATAAATATACAAATAATAAATCTATTATACAATATTTCTACAGTAATTTGTAAACATTTTCATATATAGCATTAATTATTCGCATAATTTTTCTTAATAATGAGGTGGAATGTAATAAAAAAAGAAGATGGTTATAAAACCACCTCACTATTTTCAAATTTTCCTTTGCAAATATCGATTAATAGCTTGCTTACCAATATATTATCATGCCTAATATAGTTGCTCTTAATTTCTATGAGCCTTTCCTTTATCAGTTTAATATTCCTTGAAGCAAGAATATTTTCATCTTCAGCTCTTAATACCACTGGTCTAGCACCATCTGTTATATATTTGTTCAAAGTCTCCTCAGGAATTTCCTCTGTATTTGCTATTACATAATCCAAAAAATCCTCTCTGCTGTGATTTAAAATACCTTGAACATGTTCTAGCACTCCAAAACCATCGGTTTCACCAGGCTGGGTCATAACATTACAAATATATACCTTAGGCGCCTTTGCCTTATATATGGTTCCCACTATGTCATTTACCAATAGATTCGGCACTATAGATGTATAAAGGCTTCCTGGTCCCATAACTATAAGATCTGCCTCCTTTATATCATCGATTGCATCATCTAATGGATATGTTATAGATGGGTCCATGAACATCTTCTTTATCTTACAACCTTTCTTTAAGGCTTCTGTTGGAATTATGGATTCACCTTTTACTATATCTCCATTTTCTAGTTCACAATGGAGCCGAACATCCTCTAAGGTCATTGGAAATACCTTCCCGGTTATTGAAAGTACGTTACTAGCTTCTTTGATGGCTAACTCAAAACTTCCATATATTTCATTCATAGCTGCTAAAAAGAGATTTCCAAAACTTTGTCCCTTTAACTGTCCCTCTGTAAAACGATATTGGAGTACCTTTTCCATTGTAGGTTCTGTATTTGCTAAAGCCAATAGACATGCTCGTATGTCTCCGGGTGCTAGCATTCCTAAGTCTTCGCGAAGTACCCCACTTCCACCACCATCATCTGCCACGGTTACAATAGCAGTAATATTCGGAGTGAATTCTTTAAGTCCTCTTAAGAGTATAGAAAGCCCGGTACCTCCTCCTATTGCAACAATCTTTGGTTGGTTATTATTTGTATTCATATTATTGCTCCTATTCCTTTAAATCTCTATGATTTATTATTACTCTATGACCATTAGCCTTAAGCATTTCAGCGATTCTTTCTGACATAGCTACAGACCTATGAAATCCTCCGGTACATCCAATACCTACAACTAACTGGGTCTTTCCCTCCACCACATAATAGGGAATTAGGTATTCCAGCATATCTATTACCTTTGTTATAAATATATTGGTTTGAGGCCATTTAAATACGTAGTTTTTCACATCCCCTGTCTTGCCTGAATGTTCCTTTAACTCAGAAATATAGTATGGATTTGGGATAAACCTTACATCAAAGATTAAATCCCCATCAAGGAGGATTCCGTGCTTGAAGCCAAATGATGTGATGGATACAGATATATTTCGTTTTTCTCCACCTTCACCTAAGATATTGGCCATTTCTTCTCTCAGCATTCCCAATGTTAGCTTAGAAGTATCTAATATATAGTTGGAATTGTTTTTTACTTCTTTGAGCATCTCCCTCTCCTCAGTAATTCCATAAATCAGACTGCCATGAGGAGCCAATGGATGAGGACGCCTAAGCTCCTTATACCTCTTAATAAGCACTTCATCAGCTGAATCCAGAAAGAGAATTTTAAAACCAATGCCCATATCAGACAATTCTTCAAGTCCTGTAAAAAGACTAGAAAAGAATTCTCCACCTCTTATATCTACAACTACAGCAACCTTCTCTATCTCCTTCTTGGACTCTTGACATAGCTCTGCAAATTTAGATAATAACGCCGGTGGAAGGTTGTCCATACAATAATAGTTCATATCCTCTGCTACCTTCATTGCTTGGGATTTACCCGCTCCAGACATTCCAGTAATAACTAAGAACTCCATTTAAGTCACCTCATCTCAAGTATATTTTTAACCCGTTTTAAATCAATCTTGGCATTTATAGCCTTGTCAATCCCAGGCTGAATATTTCCAACATCCTCAGGCCTATGTGCATCGCTATTAATATAAAAATTCACATCTATATCCTTTATTAGATGGAGGCTCTCGGTAGAAAGTTCACTATGTTTAGAGCTTATTTCTAGGGCAGTTCCAAGGTTCCCCGCCTTTTTTGCTACTTGAACTATATCCACCTTAGCCTTTGAGCCGGGATGGGTTATAATATCTATCTTGTAGTTGTCCAAAGCCTTTAAATAGGCATTTGTATTGACTTCTATAGCCTTTTCTTCCTTCATAAGCCCAGTTTTAGATAGCGGATTTTGGATATAGAGACCATATAAGTCCTTAAAGGATAAAGGGGTTGCACCATAATGATAACCCATTAAGAGTATATCTAATTTCTTTATAAACTTATTATCAACGTCTAGTTGTCCATCTATCCCAACCAGATTAGCTTCAAGGCCAAGGAGAATCTTTAGACCTTTAGGCATATAGACCTCATTAAGCCTATAAATTTCCTCCCTCATAATTGAGAGATTACTTCTTCTAAAACCATATAGATAGTGCCCCGGTCCATGCTCTGAAATCACCAAGGTGGACAAGCCTTTCTTAAGTGCTTCTTTGGCATTATCCTCTATACTACCTGTGGCATGTGTACCTTTCTTCTTATAGCCACTACTGTATCTAGTATGTGTATGATAATCTCCCAATACCTTTATCATCTAATCCTCTCCAATAATTTTTATCTCTGTCTCAATATCAACATCAAATGTGTCTTTTACCGTCTTTTGCACTACCTTTATTAACTCCAACACTTCTTTACAAGTTGCCCTATCTACATTTACTACAAAGCCACAGTGTTTTGAGGATACTTGAGCTCCACCGTGTCTAAGACCTTTTAAGCCGGAATCCTCTATTAGCCTTGCTGCAAAATAGCCTTCCGGTCTCTTAAATGTAGAACCTGCACTTGGAAGGTCCAAAGGTTGTTTAGATGTTCTTTTATAAGTTAAATCATCGACTATCGCCTTTATTTCCTCATATTTACCTGGCTTTAATCCTATTTCGATGGATAGAACTATTAATTCATCATCTACAACTTTACTTCCCCTATATCTAAAGTTCATCTCTTCATTCTTAAATTTTACTATATTACCATACTTATCTAATGCCCTTACCATGGTTATAATATCTTTCATCTCCCCACCATAGGCTCCTGCATTCATAGTTACTGCT
Source organism: uncultured Tissierella sp. (assembly GCA_964612495.1). Lineage (GTDB taxonomy): Bacteria > Bacillota > Clostridia > Tissierellales > Tissierellaceae > Tissierella_B. The sequence goes on from CAZTEN010000098.1 coordinate 6,632, forward strand.
CCACCTATGGTTCCGGGAATACCATTGGCAAATTCTATTCCTGCCAATGATTCAGCCATAGCAAATCTGCTTACTGCCGTAAGTAGAGCTCCTGCTTGGCAATATATATTATTACCATTTCGACTTATATTATTTAAGCCTTCATTTATCTTGATTACTGCTCCACGCATTCCACCATCACGAACTAGAAGATTAGTGCCGTTTCCCATGATATAGAATTGAATCCCATTTTCCCTGCATAGTTTAACTGCACTTACTAGGTCTTCTTCACAATTTGGGATAATCATCACATCTGCAGGTCCACCGATTTTAAAGGATGTATGGTTTTTCATGGGTTCATCAAAGAGTAGGCTGCCAATATTCTTATCCCTAAATAGCTGGAATTTACTTTCCAAATTATCACCTCAAAATTAATTTCTTACTTTATCTTATACTTCTTTATTATACCATATACCTGAAATGTTTAGGGATTTATTGTTTTGGATACAATAAAAGAGCTATCAGTTTCCTGATAGCTCTTTTATTTATATCTTAGTCCCTTGCCATTCTCTTATATACTTCATATCTAGCTTTGGCATTCTTTTCAGCAGACTTGAATAACTCTTCAGCTTGTTCTGGGAATGCCAGTTTTAATGAAGTATATCTTACTTCTGAGTTGATGAAATCCATAAATGGTTCAGTTGGTTCCTTGGAATCCAATACGAAAGGATTCTTACCTTCATCAGCAAGTCTTGGGTCGAACCTGTATAGATGCCAGTATCCTGTATCTACAGCTTTCTTTTCTTGCTTAATTGTAGTTCCCATACCGGATTTTATTCCATGGTTGATACATGGTGCATATGCAATTATTAAGGATGGTCCATTGTAACTTTCTGCTTCCTTAATAGCCTTTAAAGTTTGGTTCATATTAGCACCCATAGATATTTGAGCAACATATACATATCC
>CAZTEN010000099.1:0-5000 GCA_964612495.1 uncultured Tissierella sp.
TAAGAAAGGACGATACAGACCTTCTAAAAAGTATAAATGATGCACTTAATGCAATGAAAACCGATGGAACATATGACGAAATATATGCTAAATGGTTTTCAGGAAACTAAGAGTTTCGTAAAAGCTTAAATTTACTAGAAAGAGGATTTATTAATGAAAGTATTTGAAATGCTAATACCAATGACAATAGAAGGATTGAAAACCACAATAGGTGTATTTTTAGTTACCTTAATATTTTCTATTCCACTATCCATTATAGTCGCTAAGCTTAGAATGTCTAAAAACAAGGCTATAGCCAATATTACAGGTACCTATATTTATATCATGAGAGGGACTCCGCTTCTTTTGCAATTGATGTTCATATTCTTTGGCTTTCATTTTGTCCCTGTAATAGGATTTGCCTTTGGCAGGTATCAAGCTATATTTATAGCTTTTATATTAAATTATACAGCCTACTTCGCGGAGATATTCAGGGGGGGAATAAACTCCATCGATGTAGGACAAGTTGAGGCTTCTACAGTATTAGGATTAAGTAAGACCTTTACTTTTATGAAAGTGATACTTCCACAGGTAATCAAGAATGTTATGCCTTCAATAGGAAATGAAGTAATTACACTAGTTAAGGATACATCCCTGGTATATATACTAGGTGTAGCTGATGCATTAAAGGCTGCAAAGTCAGTATCCAATACATACTCAACCTTTATACCATATATATTCATTGGCTTTGTATATCTGGTCATTATAGCATTTCTAACCAAGATTCTTGGAAATGTTGAAAAAAGATTCAGTTACTATAGATAGGAGGACATTATGACATTAATAGTTGAAAACTTAAGCAAATCTTTTGGAGCAACTTCAGTATTCTCAAATGTGTCCTTCTCTATAGAAAAAGGTGAAATAGTGTGTATAAAGGGAAAATCAGGGGAAGGTAAAACTACACTTTTAAGGTGTTTAACTACTTTGGAAACTCCCGATGGAGGTTCAATTAAGATAAATGACAGGTATTTATATAAAGAGGATAATGGCAGGATGGAAACCGCTTCAAAGGATGACCTACAAGAGATAAGACAGGAGATTGGCCTGGTATTTCAAAGCTTTAACCTTTTTCCTCATATGAATGTCTTGGAAAATCTGATGTTAGCACCTAATTTTTTAAAGAAGAGGTCCAAAGAGGATATTAAAAAAAGAGCAGAAGACCTATTAAAACAGCTTGGTATGGAGGGAAAGGGCGATAGCTATCCTTATCAACTTTCAGGGGGACAAAAACAAAGAGTGGCAATAGCCAGAGCCTGTATGTTATATCCATCTATCCTTTGCTTTGATGAGCCAACCTCTGCTTTAGATGAAGATACCAGAGGACAAATATCGGAGATCATTAGAGCTCTAGCAGGTCAAGGTATTACAATTATTATAGTTACTCATGACAATGCCTTTGTTGATGAAATAGCTGAAAGAGTAATCACAATGTCAGCAGGAAACATATACGAATCATAATTTAAAGCCACTTATTGAGTTAAACTTCAATAAGTGGCTTTAAAAAACCCTTTTATTCTGTTCATAAGTGATTTCCTTCTGGTTGCCTTTTTTACCTCTCTTTGTAAAGCTTGTTTGATAAAGAGTTCTTGGCTGTTAATTGGTATCTTGTTGTCCTCAATCCTATTATAATTTCCTTCGGAATCAATAGTCCTAGCATTGACATTATCATACAATAAGGTTTCGATTATTTCGTTTATTTCCTTCTTTATATCGGAATCATATATTGGACAGGCTATTTCAACTCTATAATCCAGGTTTCTTGTCATCATATCAGCAGATGATATATACATCTTTTGGAATTCTCCTGAGCCAAATATATATATTCGATGATGTTCAAGAAATCTGCCGACAATACTCCTTATTCGAATATTCTCAGTCTTTCCTGCTATACCAGGCAATAAACAGCATATGCTTCTAATAACCATAGAAACATTAACACCTGCATTGGAGGCTTCTGATAGTTTGTTTATAATATCTATATCGGTTATGGAATTCACTTTAAAAAATATCCTTCCGTCCCTTCCCTTTTTTATTTCTTCATCCATCATTTCTAATAACCTAGGCTTCATAAAGTTTGGAGCCACAAGTAAATGCTTGTAATGGCCTTCATGATTTCCTATCGACATATTTTTAAAGAACTCTGTCGCATCTAAACCGATTTCTTCACTTCCGGTAATGAATGATAAATCCGAATAGAGCTCAGCTGTTTTTTCGTTATAGTTACCTGTACCTATCTGTGTGATAAATCTGATTTTTCCTTTGTCCCTATAGGTTATAAGACAAACCTTTGAATGTACCTTATAATCCTCAAATCCATAAATTACCTTACAACCTGCATCTTCTAATTTTTCTGACCAGTCGATATTATTCTGCTCATCGAATCTAGCTCTCAGCTCTATTAGAACCGTTACATCCTTGCCATTTTCAGCTGCTGAGCAGAGATAATCTATAAGTGTTGCTTTCATTGCTACTCTATATAGAGTAATCCTAATAGAAATTACATTAGAGTCATAGGCTGCTTGTCGCAAAAGATAAAGAAAAGGCTTCATGCTAACATAAGGATAGTGAAACAAGAGGTCTTTTTTACTAGCCAGTTGCATCATATTTGTATTATGTAAGTCCAATGTACTTACAGGCACGAAAGGAGCATGGACTAGATTTTTATTTGAGTTTTCCATCACAGTATTTATTAAGCTAAATACATAATTCATCTTCAAAGGAGCAGATATAGTATAAACTTGGGAATCAGAAATATCTAATTTTTCACATAGATATTTAGAGAAGTAGGGGCTTAAGTGATTACTCGTCTCCAATCTTACTACAGCCAGTTTCTTACGAAGATTAAGGAGCTTTTTCATCTGAATTCTAAAATCCTGATCCTCTCTAGCAGTGTCATCTTCGGATGTTATATCTGCATTCCTTGTAACAGCTATACATACTTTTTCGGTTATATCATACTTTCCAAATACTTTATTTACAAATTCCATAATAATTTTTTCTATATGAATATATCTATTAGCTTGCCCTGGAAGAAAAACTACTGTTGGCAGTATCTCAGGCACAGGAACAACTCCAAAGATGGTTTTCTCTTTATGCTTTAAGAGGCATGATATGTAAACAGCCTTATTCTTTAGATGAGGAAATGGATGATGTGGATCCACGATTTGCGGAGACAGAATTGAATATATGGTTTCATTAAAGTAATTCTTAATAAATTTCTTCTCACTATTTTCCAATTCATCATATTCCAAGGCATATATGTCCTTAGTCTTCAATATTTCTATCACATTTTTATATGAACTATTATACTTTGCGTTGAGTAAACGGACTTTATCATAAATATTTTGGAGTTGTTCACCCGGAGTTTGACCGGATTTGCTATCTAAGGCCAAAGGAGTATAGATTGACTTGTCGTACAGACTTCCGACTCTTATCATAAAAAATTCGTCAAGATTAGTTGCATAAATAGAGACGAATTTTAATCTCTCCAATGTAGGTATGGAATCGTCGTCGGCTTCCTCAAGAATTCTTTCATTAAATTTTAACCAGGAAAGTTCCCGGTTCTGTTTAAAATTCAGATTTTCACTTAACAATTTATCAGTGTCCATGGCTATGTCCTTTTCTTTTGATATTTTGATATACATACCCTTCAATATCTGCAATATCACAAATTTTTATTGTTTAATTACAAATATATTAATCAAATATCTTAAAAATAACATAGATTTGTAAAATCTATGTTATCAGATTGTTAAATAATGGCTTTCTTTGTTATTAATTAATAGGCAGTTCATTGAGAACTAAGAAAATGTTTATTAAATAAGGGTTATTTGGGGTAAATAAGACTGTAAGTAAAAGGATAATCAGAAATAAGGAGGAAATATATGATAAACCCAATAATTAATTCAGAAAAACTAGAATTGCACTGGAACACAGAAAATCCATTTTTATTCTGTGCTAATCATAAGGAGTTATATCCAATAGGAAACGATGAATTTGGACCACCAAAGGAGAGTTTAGTAGGTAGAAACATAGGATCTGATTTTTCTATTAAAGATGGTTGGAGTATGTATCACGGAATTAAGGTCCCGGGATTTCCGGTTCATCCTCATAGAGGATTCGAAACTGTAACAGTTGTATTAGATGGATTTGTAGATCACTCGGATTCTCACGGTGCTGCAGGGAGATATGGAAAAGGGGATGTACAGTGGATGACAGCAGGTAGCGGTTTACAACATTCAGAAATGTTTCCTCTACTAGACAAGGATAAAGAAAACCCCTTGCATTTACTTCAAATATGGTTAAACTTGCCTAAAAAGGACAAATTCACAGATCCAATCTACAAGATGCTGTGGGCAGAAGAGGTACCGATAATTGAGGAAACAGATGGTAATGGGAAAAAGAGCAGTATAAGGCTAGTTGCAGGTAAATATAAAGAAATAAAAGCTCTAGAGCCAGCCCCAGCTTCCTGGGCTCATGAAGAGAAGAATCTAGTGAATATATGGGTAATCAGTATGGACCCAAATGCTACCATTAAAATCCCTAAGGTTAACAATACGATAAGTAGAAATCTATATTGTTTTGAAGGCAGTGATTTAAAGATTAATGATAACGAAGTAAAAGCTTTAAATAGATTTAAGTTAGATGGAAATGAAGATATTACCATAGTTAATGGAGATAAGCCAAGTCAAATGCTCCTATTAGAAGGAGAACCTATAAACGAGCCAATAGCAAAATATGGACCATTTGTAATGAACACAATGGAAGAAATACAGCAGGCAGCCTTAGATTATAGAAAAACAGGTTTTGGAGGCTGGCCGTGGGATAGAAGTGATCCAATTCATTCAGGTGAAAAAATGAGATTCGCAAAATATTCAGATGGAAGAGTAGAAAAGAGATAACATAATGGGGGCAGGCATGAAAGACATAGAAATTACGAAAAAACTTCTTCTAGAGGAACA
>CAZTEN010000099.1:5043-7550 GCA_964612495.1 uncultured Tissierella sp.
TTCAGCTTATACAGAAATAAAGAGTTCTCTAAAGGGTTCATCAGTTGCAGATAAGGTAATTGGAAAGGCTGCAGCCATGTTATGTGTAAATGCAGAGATTAAGGAGCTTTATACTAACCTTATATCTGAAAAGGCCATTGAAGTTCTAGACCAGACAGATATAATATCCACTTGTGGCCTTAAAGTTCCCTTTATCAAAAATAGGGACAATACCGGACTATGCCCGGTGGAAAACTTATCACTAAATGTAGAAAGTATAGATGACTTATTAATAGGAATTGATGAGTTTCTAAAAAGTATTAAATAGGTATCAAATCTCTCCTTAATTAATAAAATGAATAATGTAGTTATTAAAGGAGGGGTTTTTTTGTTGTCAAGAGGAGAATTTATAAGGGTATCTTTGGAGACAAATTTAGTTTTTCAAAGATTGATGAAGGAACATTTATTTTTTATTGAAACAAATTTAAGACCTGTTGAAGAGGCTAATATTCAGGAAGCAAGAATATTAAAAATGAGCTTAGAGCACCTTTTATCTGAGACCGTTGTATATGCCGATGGAGTAATTTCTGAGGATTCCATTGAATCACATGAATTTGTTACCCCATTTACCTTAAAAGCAGAAGAAGTGACTATGGAATTAGCCGGTGCGGAAATTAATACAGATATTACAAAAGCTGAACTTCAATTAAGGAGTAATACAAATAGCGATTATGAGGATTGGTTAGAGGGCGCAGTAAGAGACTTAAATAATAGAACTCTAAATATCCTAAAAGAAGTTATTGAGTTCAAGGAAAAAATATTGTTTTTAATTGATGATTGTAAAATCTTTAGTAGCTTGTATCCTGAACTAATAAAGCATATTACCGAGGAAGCTATGTTATATCAAAAGACATTAATGAGTCTTCAGAATAGGGAACTACCAGAGATGGAACTGTGTGAAACGCTAAATTTCTGGAACCATATAATGGCGGAACATGCCGAGTTTATAGATGGAGTCTTGGATCCTACAGAGAAAGAGCTTAAGGAAGCTGCAGAAGCCTTTGTGGAAAGATTTGAAGAGTTGATAGAAGAATGTAAAAAAGTTTCTGAAGAAGAAATTGTAGAAAGAAGTAAGAAAGCCGTTGAAGATATCAGAGACTTTAAGATGGCAGCTACAGAGGGATTACTAGAGTGTAAAATCAAGGCTGTAATTCCTTCTCTATTGGCTGATCATGTGCTTCGTGAGGCAAACCACTATTTGAGGATATTAAATATGTTAGAGGATTAAGCTAGGGACATATCACCTTTTATACTTGCTAGGCTTTTGACTTTAGTATATAATTAAAGAGATGCAGGTAATCTCAATAGTTTTAACTAAATATATGAAATTTAGACCATGAAGGTCTGTTTCTTTATGATGGAAACAGACATCTGTGGTCTTTTTGTTTAAACGTATTATTTATTTAACTGTGGAAAGATTAAGTAAGGAGGCTGAAATGAAAGATAAAATTACAACGAAAGAATTGGTTTTAAGCGGTTTATTATTAGCAGCTGGGCTTGTTTTGCCTATGATATTTCATATGTTTAGTATGACAGGACCGGTATTTTTACCAATGCATATACCTGTCTTAATTGGAGGAATGCTTTTACCACCGCCTTTAGCAGTATTATTAGGAATTATAACACCAGTAATGAGCAGTATATTAACAGGAATGCCGATAGCTTTCCCAATGGCTATTATAATGGCTTTTGAGCTAGGTACATATGCTTTAAGTGCATCAATAGCTACTAGAAAGCTTAAATTAAACACTTTATTAGCCTTAATCATTGCCATGATCGATGGAAGAATAGTGGCAGGAATAGTAGTAGCAGTTTTAGTGAGATTATTTGGAGTCCAAATGAATCCAATAATATTTGTAAAAGGGGCTATAATAACGGGTTTACCAGGACTTATAATACAAATAGTATTTATACCGATATTGATTTATGGATTAAAAAGGGCAAGAATACTTAGCCTGGAACAATGTAATTAGTATTTTTTAGATAGGGTATAATAGGAGCAAAAAAAAGACAGGAAATCTGTCTTTTTTGTTTTTTAACACGAATTAAATTTTAGCTTTATCCTATACTAAGGAATTTTTCATAGATTATTTACATATATTAATCATAAATCAATAATTATTTATTGACAATCGATAAATAAAGTATTAAAATTAAGTCAATTATATTATAAGAGGTGTTTATATGAAACCTGGTTCAACGACCTTTTTAAAAATAGCAGTTTTTCTTATTGGAATTCCAATACTGACACTTTGTATTATTCTAATTCCCATATTCATAAGGAGTATTTCAGCTATGAAATCTGAATATGCTAGACTTTTAATTCCAGTAATTATTGTAATGTATACTTCAGCAATACCATTTTTCTATTCACTTTATCAAGCACTTAAGCTTTTAAACTCCATAGACAAGAACAAAGCCTTTTCAGAAGGATCGGTTAATTCATTAAAACGAATAAAGTACTGTGC
>CAZTEN010000100.1:0-7509 GCA_964612495.1 uncultured Tissierella sp.
TTCACCGGCTGAAAGACTTCTTGGATACAATGAATTGAAAACCACCTATGAGCTCATTCCTGAATTAAGTAGGGAAATGCGTAGAACCGGCGTTAAGGTTATGTTTTTTGTATTTAGGTGGAAACGAGACTATACACTCGTCCTTTTTGGGACGGGTGTTTTTGTTTATACATAATAGTTCCTGAACATATTGTTCAGGATTTTAATTTTATAGGACTTGAAAGAGGGGAATATTATGGAGGATATTTTAGTAGCAAAATTTGGAGGAAGCTCCTTGTCAGATAGCAAGCAGTTTATTAAGGTTAAGGATATAGTTGAAGCTGACAAGAGAAGAAAATACATTATACCATCAGCGCCTGGCAAGAGATTCAGCAAGGACCATAAAATCACTGACCTTTTACTAATGTGTCATCAGCTTGCATCCCATGGTTTGAATTTCGATGAGGTGTTTTCCATTATCCAGGAGAGGTATACAGGGATTTGTGAAGACCTTGGACTAAGTATCAATATTGGAGAATCCCTAAAGGAAGTAAAGAACAAAATTAGAGATGGGGCATCAGTGGACTATGCTGCCAGTAGGGGAGAATACCTTAACGGACTTATCTTGTCAAACTATCTGGCTTTTGAATTTATAGATGCAGCAGACTTAATAGTCTTCGATGATAAGGGACAATATAATGCGGATTTAACTGAAAAAAAGGTTGCAGAAAGATTGAGCAAAACAGAATATGGGGTTATTCCTGGATTCTATGGGGCGACAGAAGGTGGGGATATAGTTACATTCTCCCGTGGAGGCTCAGATGTTACGGGAGCAATTATAGCAAATGGAGTCAAAGCCAGTCTCTATGAAAACTGGACCGATGTTTCCGGCTTCCTAATGGCAGACCCTAATATAGTTAAAGGTGCGGCTCCAATGGATGTAGTAACATACAGGGAATTAAGGGAGCTATCCTATATGGGTGCACCGGTTCTTCATGAAGAGGCAATATTTCCTGTAAGAAAGTATGGAATCCCTATAAACATCAGAAATACCAATGCACCGGCTGATAAGGGAACCATGATAGTTGCCGACTCAGCCCCTTCTACGGACAAGGCTATTACAGGTATATCCGGTAAGAAGAACTTTACTGTTATTTCCATAGAGAAGACCTTAATGACCTCTGAAATTGACTTCTTTAGAAAGCTGGTATCTGTATTTGAGACCAATGATGTTCATATCGAGCACATGCCATCCAGCATTGACTCCATATCCGTCATAGTTCCAAGCTCACAAATAGATTCCAAACTCAAGAAACTATTGGAAGAGATTAGAATCTATTGTAAGCCTGACAATATAACCACATATCCAAATATGGCTCTTGTAGCTGTAGTTGGAAGAGGAATGATAAGTACCAAGGGCATATCGGGAAAGATATTTACAGCTTTAGCTAACGCAGGTGTTAACATTAGAATGATCACCCAAGGTTCAAGCGAATTAAATATTATAGTAGGAATTGAGAACGAAGACTTTGATAAAGCAGTAGAAGCAATCTACAAGGCATTTAACTAAATAAATTTCCTTAGTACACATATACTTAAACATCTAACTAATCAAGGAGGTATATATATGAAAAAGTATAATTTAGCAGTAGCAGGTGCAACAGGTCTAGTTGGCAGTACAATATTAAAGGTTTTAGAGGAAAGGGATTTTCCTATAGAGAATATCTACTTTTTATCATCCAAAAAATCAGCAGGAAGTAAAATCACTTTTAAGGGAAATGAATATACTGTAGAGGAACTGACTGAGAAGTCCTTCGATAAGGATATAGATATAGCCCTATTTGCAGCAGGGGGGTCTGTAAGTGAAAAATATGCTCCCATAGCTGTTGAAAAGGGAGTTAAGGTTGTAGATAACAGTTCTGTTTTTAGAATGAATAAGGAAGTCCCTCTAGTAGTTCCGGAGATAAATCCTGAAGATATAAAGTGGAGCAAGGGTCTTATAGCAAATCCAAACTGCTCAACTATTCAGTCAGTAGTACCGCTGAAACCACTTCACGATAAGTTTAAGATTAAAAGAGTTGTATATTCAACTTATCAATCAGTATCAGGGTCCGGACTTAATGGATTAAAGGATTTAGAGGAAGGAAAAGTAGCCTTCTATCCACATCAAATTCAACACAATGCCCTTCCACATATTGACTCATTCCTAGAGAATGGATATACAAAGGAAGAAACTAAGATGATTGAAGAGACAAAGAAGATACTTCATGATGATAGTATTAAAGTTACCGCAACTACAGTTAGAATTCCTGTAAAATTTGCCCATAGTGTGTCTATAAATGTAGAATTTGAAAAGCCATTTGAAATGGAAGATGTGTTTAAGGCACTTAAAGAATTCCCAGGTCTAGTAGTTCAAGATGATGTTAAGTCTAATGTTTACCCAATGGCTATAAATGCAGAAGGTAAGAATGAAGTTTTCGTTGGTAGAATCAGAAGAGACTTCAGTGTAGAAAATGGTATAAACCTATGGTGTGTAGCAGATAACATTAGAAAAGGTGCTGCTACAAATGCAGTTCAAATTGCCGAACTAGTGGCAAAATCCCTTTAATAGTGGGGAAGTATTAAATAGGAGTTGAAGTAAATGGTAAATATCGGCTTATTAGGCCTTGGTACAGTAGGCTCTGGTGTAGTGGAGATACTGGATAAAAGAAAAGAAAAATTAAAGGGCCTAACGGGCCATGATATAAGAATAAAAAAGGTTCTAGTTAATGATTCCTCTAAGAAGAGAAATCTTAACCCAGAGATAGAGTTGGTCCTAGATTTCGATGAAATCCTTCATGATGATGAAATCAACATATTAGTTGAGGTTACAGGAGATGTAGAAAAGAGCTATAAATATATTTCAGAGGGTTTAAAGGCCGGAAAAAATATAGTAACAGCAAATAAGGCTGTGGTTTCAAAATATTTTGAGGAATTTTCTGCCCTAGCTAAAGAAAAGGACCTAGCCTTTTTATATGAGGCCAGTGTAGGCGGTGGTATCCCTGTACTTAAGCCTCTTAAGGAACAGCTGCTTATAAATGAAGTTAGTCAGGTGCAAGGAATTTTAAATGGTACTTGTAATTATATCTTATCTAGGATGATGGATGAAGGTAAGAACTACCATGATATTTTAAAGAATGCACAGGAAATGGGATATGCTGAGGCTGATCCTACAGCCGACGTAGATGGCATTGACACTATGAGGAAGTTAAGGATATTGGCAACCTTATCCTTACAAGGGGAGATTCATGAAGAGGATATCTTTATGGAGGGAATTTCCTCCATTACTACCTTTGATATAGAGGTTATTAAGAAGATGAATTCCACTGTAAAGCTTATTGGGGAGGCAAAATCATATAAAGATGGATTTACAGCTGTAGTTCAGCCTACAATCGTTCCAAGGGATAACTATTTTGCCAATGTCAACCTTGCATATAATTCAGTGGCATTTAATGGCTCAGAAGTAGGAGACCTTAAGTTTTATGGTCCCGGTGCAGGAAAGCTTCCTACAGGAAATGCGGTTGTATGCGATGTGCTTGATATTGTAACCGGAACCTATAAAAAGAATAATCCTTTAGGCACAGCTGAATTGAAGAATTATAATCATGAAATCAAGGGAAGGTATTACTTAAGGGTTTCAGATGCAGATGAGGATATAGTAAGAAGCTTAAGAAGAATATCAGAGGAAATGCCATCAAATAAGGGTCAGGTAGCCATTATTACCAATGAAATAGGATTAATGGAGCTCAAGGATTTATTGGATTCTTTGAATATAGAAAAGGGACGATACTTCCTCGGAAGAATCTTAGATTAGAGGGATAAAAATGAGATATATAAGTACAAGAGATAAGTCAGTATCATTAAAGGCCAGCCAGGCTATAATACAGGGAATATCAAAGGATGGAGGTCTTTTCGTTCCGGAGACCATTCCGCTTGTAGAATTAGATAAGCTTAAGGACCTTGATTATAAGGCTCTTGCCTATGAGATAATGAAGGGATTCCTTACGGACTTTAGTGAAGAAGACCTTAAGAGTTGTATAGACAATGCATATAATGACAAGTTCGAAATGCCTGAAATTGCACCTGTAGCCCAGGTGGGAGAAAAATTTTATTTAGAACTATATCATGGACCTACCATAGCCTTTAAGGATATGGCACTTAGTATCTTGCCACATCTTTTAAAGACTGCTATGAAGATTAACGGTATAAAGGAGGAAGTAGTAATCCTAACTGCAACCTCCGGAGATACTGGAAAGGCAGCATTAGAGGGTTTTGCCAATGTAGATAAAATTAAGATAGTAGTATTTTTCCCTGAAAATGGAGTAAGTGAGATACAAAAGCTTCAAATGAAGACTCAAACCGGGGATAATACCTTTGTAGTCGGAATCAATGGAAATTTCGATGATGCACAAAATGGTGTAAAGAAGTTATTTAATGATGAAGAATTTGTAAGTGCTTTAAAGAATGAAGGCTATATACTGTCTTCTGCTAACTCTATCAATATTGGAAGATTAGTTCCTCAGATAGTATATTACTTCCATGGTTATTTTACTCTTTTAAGAGAAGATAAGCTTGGAGAAGGTGAAAAGATTAACGTCTGTGTTCCTACAGGAAACTTTGGAAATATCCTAGCAGCATATTATGCAAAGAAGATGGGTCTTCCTGTAAATAAATTCATATGTGCATCTAATGATAATAAGGTTTTAACTGATTTCTTTACCACCGGTATATACGATAGAAGAAGAGAGCTTAATCTTACCTCATCTCCCTCCATGGATATACTTATCTCCAGCAATCTAGAGAGATTTCTATTCCATATGAGCGGTGAGGATGATGGACTTATATCCAATATTATGAAAGGCCTAACAGAAGAGGGCTATTATCAATTCGATAAGGAAAAGCTTGTGGATTTCTTTGGAGCATATGCAAGTGAAGATGAAGTCCTTGAGACCATAGGCCAAGTGTTTAGTAAATATAACTATTTACTGGACACTCATACAGCTGTGGCAGCCAGTGCCTATGAAAAGTACGAGTTTGAATATAACGATGATTCTAAGGTAGTCATAGCTTCCACTGCAAGCCCATTTAAGTTTGCATCCAATGTAGCCCAGGCCATTGGCATAGACGTAAAGGATTTAGATGAGTTTAAGATAGTGGATACCTTGGCCCAAAAATCAGGTCTAGAAGTACCGGTGGCTGTTTCCAGCCTTAAGGACAAGAAAATAATCCATAATAAAAAGTGCAATAAGGAAGAAATGAAGAATATGGTCTTGGATTTCTTAAAGGTAGGTGCTAACAATGATTAAGGTAAGGGTGCCGGCAACAAGTGCAAACATAGGACCTGGATTTGATGCACTAGGAATGGCCTTTGACCTATATAATACTTATACCTTTGAAGTGATACCATCTGGTCTTGAAATCACAGGTTGTCCGGAAGAATACTGTAATGAAGATAATCTAGTATTCCTAGCCTTTAAAAAGGCTTTGGATTATATGAAAAGAGACCTTGATTTTGGAGTAAGGATAGGTATCCAAGCTGATATTCCGGTTTCAAGGGGTCTTGGATCCAGTGCTGTATGTATCGTAGGAGGTATAGCGGGAGCCGGTGAAATCCTAGGAAGCAAATTAAGCCTTGATGAAATAATAGAGATAGCAACTGAAATTGAGGGCCATCCTGATAATGTATCCCCTGCTGTTCTTGGTGGAGTGGTAATATCCATAATGGAGGATAATAAGGTCTATCATAATAAAATCGATGTTAAAGGTGACCTTAAGTTTATGGCATTAATCCCTGACTTCTCCCTTTCCACTGAAAAGGCAAGGGCTGTGTTACCAACCACATACTCTCGCGAGGATGCAATATACAATATAAGCAGGACTTCTCTTTTACTCTCAGTCCTATCAAATGGAAGATTTGACTTGATTAAATATGCTATCAAGGATAGGATTCATCAGCCATATAGAGGGGATTTGATTCCGGGCTATCATGAGATAATGGAAGAATGTGAATCACTTGGGTGTCTGGGGACCTATTTAAGTGGAGCCGGTCCCACTATTATGACCTTACATGATGGAAAGAATCCTGAATTAAAGAAAGAACTAGAGAAATTTTTGAGCACACTTAAGGATAAGTGGACTGTAGTTGAATTAAATATGGATAATGTTGGAATAAAAATTTCAAAAGAATAAATATATTAAAAATCACCGGAAGACCGGTGATTTTTTAATTATGTCGAAATGACAAAAAAGATGCTACTTTAACAAGCTACATACTGGGTATAATACCATTAATATTATTTGAGAGGTGAGCAAATGGAGATTTGGGGAAAATATGGTATTGCCAAGGCTTTCGCTAGCAATATTGAAAAGGGAGCCATAGATCAGATAATGACCCTTATGAATCAGGATTTTATTCAAGGATCTCAAGTGAGAATTATGCCTGACGTACACCAGGGGGTAGGCTGTGTCATAGGTTTTACTGCCCAGATGGGAGATAAGATTATCCCCAATATTGTAGGTGTGGACCTTGGATGTGGAATGCTTACAGTTGACCTTGGGAAAATTCATATTGACTTTAAGGAGTTAGATGAAATAATCAATACATATATACCTGCAGGTAGACAAAGCCATGAAGAAAGAAAGTATTCCTTCGAAAAATTAACTGACCTACATTGCTATAGGGACCTTAAGGATACAAAGAGAATTGAAAAAAGCATAGGGACTCTAGGAAGTGGAAACCACTTTATAGAGCTAGGAGTGGATAGTAAGGAAAATAAATACCTCCTAATCCATTCAGGCAGCAGAAATCTAGGTAAGCAAGTGGCAGAAATATATCAGAGACTAGCAGTAGATTTATGCAGCGGTAAGGAAAAATACTTTGAGGAAAAGGACAGGATTATAGAAGAGTATAAAGCTCAAGCTAGGAGGAAGGAGATAAAAGAGGCTCTGAAAGACTTGGACAAAGCATATAAGGACCTTCAGCCTAGGTATCCTAAGGAACTATGCTATCTAACCGGGACCTATAGGGAAAAATATCTTCATGATATGAAAATAGCCCAAGACTATGCTATGCTAAACAGAGAGATTATGGCTTCTATTATATTGGAAAGATTATTGAATAAGAAACTTGAAGACTTTGAATATTTTCATACGGTTCACAACTATATTGATTTTAGAGACAACATAATAAGAAAGGGAGCCATTGCCGCCTACCAAGGAGAAAAGCTAGTCATACCTATAAACATGAGGGATGGTTCTATATTAGGGATTGGTAAAGGAAATGAGGAATGGAATTATTCTGCACCTCATGGGGCTGGAAGGCTGAAGAGTAGAAGTGACTCTAAGGAATCATTTACTTTGGAGGATTTTGAGAAGTCCATGGAGGGCATATATACCACATCTGTAAAGGAATCCACCTTGGATGAAAGTCCCTTTGCCTACAAGTCTATAGAGGAGATTATGAAAAATCTGGATGAGACCGTTGATATTATT
>CAZTEN010000101.1:0-7425 GCA_964612495.1 uncultured Tissierella sp.
AAGTAGACTTCTAATTTGAAATTCATCTCTAGAATCCAATTTAAGTTCCCTAATATATGAGTCTAGGTATTTACTAGAACCTAGCTCCAAGACGTAAGGGGTCTTTAGGCTTTCCATAAGGGTGATGGTCATTTCCAATATCTCCTTATCTGCCACAATTGCCTTATCCCCTAGGGATTCTACTCCGACCTGATAACTTTCTTTAATTCCCCCTCCGGGTGAACTGCTATATACCTTTGAATTGTAATATACCTTTAAGGGTGGTTTACCCTCCCATCTGGAGAAGATTTTACCTAGGATATTGGATGTAATATCAGGTCTTAAAATAAAAATCTTTGAGTCTCCCCCTAATACCTTCACCGTCTTAGATGAATCATGCCTAAAGTTGGATAATAAAAAATCATCATAACTTTGAAATATATCCGGTTCAATAATATTAAAACCTTTAGATTCGAAATAATCCTCCATCTCCCTTTCTATATCCTTTTTAAACCTAAGTGCCGATAATTCTTCTGAAATACTTTTAAACTCCATATTGACCTCCCATTTTTAAAAATTCATAAAAAAAACCATATAGGCTAGCCTATATGGTTTAAATACCTTCATAGACCAAGCCGTTTTCTACAAGAGAATAAGGGCTTGTATCTATGAACTGAAAGTTCATGTTACAATCCCTACGGTCTATGATGATGGTTATTAAATTTAGTAGAATAAAAAATATATATTATCATGTTTTCACCAATCCTATTAACACTTTAATTGAGTATAACATTAGAGCGTCAATAATGCAAGTATTTTTTTACTTATTATCAATTACTCTACATAATTCATTTGTAAATTCTTCTGTTGTAGCATTTCCTCCAAGGTCAGCTGTTAGAACCTTTCCCTCTAGAAAAACCTTAGACAAGGAATCCTCAATTTTTGCAGCCTTATCATACTCTCCTAAATATCTTAGCATCATTACTGCTGACTGTATAAGAGCGGTAGGGTTGGCCATATTCTTACCTGCAATTTGTGGAGCACTGCCATGTACAGCCTCAAACACTGCATATTCCTTGCCTATATTGGCTCCCGGCACTATACCAAGTCCTCCAACTAAACCTGCACAAAGGTCTGACAATATATCTCCATAGAGATTTGGCATTACCATAACATCAAATTTCTCCGGAGTCATAACAAGATTCATACTTGCTGCATCTACAATCATATCATCGTAGTCAACATCATATTTTGAAGCCACATTTCTATAAACATCAAGAAAAAGCCCGTCACTAAGCTTCATAATATTAGCCTTGTGTATTGCAGTTACTTTTTTTCTCTTGTTATCAACAGCATATTTAAATGCAAATTCAGCGATTCTTTCGCTGGCTTCCCTAGTTATTATTTTTATGCTTTCTGCCCCATAGTTTCCTAGTTTATGTTCGATTCCGGCATATAAATCCTCGGTATTTTCTCTAACTATTACTAAATCTATGTCTTCATATCTAGACTTGATTCCCTTAAAGCTTTTCACCGGTCTAAGATTAGCATATAAATCCAGCTCTTGTCTTAAGGTTACATTTACGCTTCTAAATCCCTTGCCTACAGGAGTCGTAATAGGTCCCTTGATAGCAATTTTATTCTTTTTAATAGTATCTACAACATGTTGAGGAAGAGGAGTGGAGAATTCCTCCATGACGCCTTCTCCTGCTTCTACAAGATCCCATTCTATATTGACTCCGGTAGCTTCTACTACCTTTCTCATTGCCTTTGATACCTCAGGTCCAATTCCATCCCCTGGTATTAATGTTATTTTATACATCAATTACCTCCTATAATGCTTTATTCATTACCAGTGATTTCATATAATTTAACTTACCACCAGCCTTTAGAACTTTTACGTCCTTCTCAGATAAATCTAACTTAACTTCAAATGAAGTACCCTTAGTCAAGTTATTTATTATTAGATGAGATGAATCTAATTTATTAATTATATTCTCTATTACTAGCTCATCCATCATGTCTATGTGATCATAATCTGATAGATTTGTAAATTCCATAGGTATAATTCCACTGTTTATTAGATTAGCCTTGTGAATTCTTGCGAAACTCTTTACAATTACACCTTTAACTCCCAAATATAAGGGTGCCAAGGCTGCATGTTCACGACTAGATCCTTGTCCATAATTTTCTCCACCTACTATAAACCCTCCCTTGTTTTCCATAGCTCTATCAGGAAATGTTTCATCTATAGTATTGAAACAGAATTTAGATAGATATGGAATATTGCTTCTAAAAGGAAGAAGCTTAGAATCAGATGGCATAATATGGTCAGTAGTAATATTATCCTTTACCTTTAATATCACCTTGCCACCCAGAGACTCCTTAAGTTTTGTGCTTACAGGAAATGGTTTAATATTAGGTCCTCTTAAAACCTCTACTTCGCTATCTGTTATAGATGGTTTAATAATCATGCTATCATCTACAAGGAACTCATCTACTGTTAGATTTTCAAATTTAATGTCATAAGTTGATGGATCTGTTAGCTTTCCATATATGGCACTGACTGCAGCTGTTTCCGGACTCACTAAATATACATTTGCCGAAAGAGTTCCACTTCTACCATAGAAATTTCTATTAAAGGTTCTAAGGGAAACTCCATTTGTACCTGGTGATTGTCCCATTCCAATACAAGGTCCACAGGAATTTTCAAGAATTCTAGCACCTGCACTTATTATATCTGCAAGAGCTCCGTTTCTTGCTATCATGGTCATTACCTGTCTGGATCCTGGAGCAATTACAAGGCTAACATCCTTATGAACCTTACGACCCTTAAGAATCTGTGCAACCTTCATCAAGTCTTCATAGGAGGAATTTGTACAACTTCCTATTGCTACTTGATCGATTTTTATATAAGTTAAGGATTCAACTTCAAGAACATTATCAGGACTATGAGGTGCTGCAGCCAATGGCTTTAATCCGTTTAAGTCTATAGTAATTTCCTCTTGGTACTCAGCATCTTCATCCGCTATTAACTCCAAATACTCACCCTCTCTTCCCTGAGCCTTAAAGAACTCTAAAGTTCTTTCATCGCTTGGGAAAATAGAAGTTGTAGCTCCTAATTCAGCCCCCATATTTGTAATTGTGGCTCTTTGAGGAACAGATAAGTATTTAAGTCCATCTCCACCGTATTCGAAAACTCTTCCTACTCCACCCTTAACAGTTACCCTTCTCAATACCTCAAGGATAATATCCTTGGCAGCAACCATATGGTTAAGCTTGCCTTTTAGATTAACCTTAACAACCTTTGGAGCATTTATATAGTAAGCACCTCCGGCCATTGCCAAAGCAACATCCAGACCTCCTGCACCCATGGCAAGCATTCCTACTCCTCCTGCAGTTGGCGTGTGACTGTCTGAACCTAAAAGGGTATCCCCCGGTACAGAAAATCTTTCAAGAAATACCTGGTGGCATATACCATTTCCTGGTCTTGAAAAGTAAATTCCATGCTTATCTGCAACTGTTTGAATGTATTTGTGATCATCTGCATTTTCAAACCCCTGTTGCAGCATATTATGGTCTACAAAGGCCACACTTCTCTTTGTACTTACTTGGTCTATATCCATAGCTTCTAATTGAAGATAAGCCATAGTTCCTGTTGAATCCTGAGTAAGGGTCTGGTCAATTTGAATTCCAATTGAATTTCCCGGAACTAATTCTCCTTCAACTAAATGCTTTTCTAATATTTTATATACTAAGTTTTTTCCCACTAAATATACCTCCTACTTCTGTTATCTACCCCTGTCTAAGCAGTAGGGGATTTTTTTGATTCGTTATCATTTAAAATATCGTGATATATCTGTACTATTTCCTTGTCAAAAAGGGTTCTCTTCATTGCAACTGAGAATTCTCTTACTTTTTTGAGAATATCATCTGCCGTTTGATTATCTATATCTATATTATATTCCTTGAATTTATTGACAATTGCAGCTCTACCTGAGTGTTTACCAATTACTATCTGTCTCATTAGACCTACTTCACTTGGATCGAAGGATTCATAGTTCTTAGGATTCTTAATTGCTCCATCTGCATGAATTCCGGATTCATGTCTGAACATATTAGTTCCAACTATTGCTTTCCACTCTGGAAGCACTCTTCCCGATGCTCTTGATACATATTCTGATATCTCTCTAAATTTTGTTGTATCTACATCTATTCCATATTTATAAACTATCTTCATTGCCATCAATACCTCTTCAAGAGCTGCATTTCCTGCTCTTTCTCCTAATCCATTGACAGTCACTCCGATGTAATTTGCTCCCCCTAAGACACCTGCCAATGCATTTGCTGTTGCCATACCAAAATCGTTATGTGTATGCATTTCTATTTCAAAATCAGTTCTCTTACGAAGAGTTTCTATTACTTTTCTTATGCTGAATGGCTCCATTAATCCTACGGTATCACAGAATCTAAATCTATCAGCACCTGCTGTTTTTGCAGCATTTATATATTCCACCAAGAAATCAATATCTGCCCTGGATGCATCTTCTCCATTAACGGATACATAAAGCCCATTTTTCTTTGCAAATTCTACTGACTTTACCATATTCTCGATTACCCATTCTCTTGTTGTATTAAGCTTATGCTTAATATGAATGTCTGAAACAGATAAGGATATGGCTACTGCATCTACTCCACATTCAACGGAATGCTCTAAATCACTTATAACAGCTCTATTCCATGCCATAATGCTAGATTTTAGGTTTCTTTTGCATATGGATTTTATAGTTTCTTTTTCATCCCCACCCATTGCAGGAATTCCAACCTCTAATTGATCTATTCCCAAATCACTTAACATCTGAGCAATCATAACCTTCTCATGGTTTGCAAATACAACACCTGCCGTTTGCTCTCCATCTCTAAGAGTTGTATCTACTATTCTAATTTTTCTTGAACCAATACTTTCCACAATGCTCATTCAAGAAGCCTCCTCTTTCATTTTGAAATTTAACTTTTAATAAAACTCGTTTTTGAATTATATTTTTCATAATTATTCATTTTTGAAAATTGTGAAATTCCATAAATATATTTTTTAAAAACCTGAAACCTATTATAAATCCATATGTATAAAATTGCAATACCTTTTTAAAACATTTTTTATTATTTAAGTAAATTGCAAGTTTTTGATTTTAAAATTGCATTAAGAAGTCACCCTAGCGCTTAATATGGTGACTTTCAGAAAATTAGCATACTAAGTTGCAGTTAAAAAATCACCCTAAAGGTGATTTTTTATACTAGTAGCTAGCAATATTAACTAGATTGTTATAAAAATCCAAAACGATTTCCACTACCTCTTCTCCTATTCTCTCTTGAGCCTCAAATGTAGCTGCGCCGATATGTGGTGTAACGCTTACTTTCGGATGATTGATTAGGTCCATATTTTTAGATGGCTCCTCTTTGAATACATCTATACCTGCTCCCCCTAACTTGTTCCCATTAAGACCATTAAGAAGAGCTTCTTCATCTATAACTCCACCTCTAGCTGTATTAATAATAATAACGCCATCCTTCATCATGTCGATTTCATCTTTACCAATAAGAGGCTTATCAGTTGCTGAAACATGAACACTTATAAAGTCAGCCTTAACTAAAAGTTCATTTAGGGACATATAAGTATATAGATTATTCTCATTCCTAGATTTATCGTAATATACTATATTCATACCTAGGGCCGAGGCTTTACCTGCTAATGCTTTACCAATTCTACCGAAGCCTATGATTCCTAAAGTTTTACCGCTTAGCTCTATGCCCGAATATTTATTTTTATTCCATTGTCCATCACGCATGGTCACATTAGCTATTGCCAAATGTCTAGCTAGAGCAAACATATGCCCTAGAACTAATTCAGCTACTGAATTGCTGCTTGAATTTGGAGTGTTTTTCACTGCAATATCATTGCTAGTTGCATACTCAACATCTATATTATCAAGTCCAACTCCTGCTCTTATTATTAACTTTAACTTGCTCCCCTTTGCAGTATCTATAAGGTCTTTTTTCACCTTAGTTGCTGACCTTACAATAAGAACATCAAAGTCACTAATAACTTTTTTTAAATCTTCTATATCATAGTGATTAGTATCAATCTCAAAATTATTATCTTTAAATATTTCAATAGCCTTAGTATCTAAACCGTCATTAGCTAAAATTCTCATACTATTACCACCTCTCTAAATCTTCAATATATCATTTATATTGTTTAACAATTCATTTATATCTTCTATTTGGGTATCTGCCATATGAGCTATCCTAAAGGTCTTCTCCTTTAAGTCTCCATAGCCATTGGAAATCATCATACCCCTCTTCTTTAATTCCTTATTTAATTCTCCTACATTAATTCCTCTAGTGTTTTTAATACATGATACTGTTTTTGATAAATGATTTTTATCAGGAAATAGTTCAAACTTCTCCCTTGCCCAAGTTCTTACTATTTCGGCCATATCCTCATGTCTCTTAAACCTATTTTCAAGTCCTTCAACATTCAATATATAATCAAGTTGATAGTCTAAGGCAAACATATGTGAAATTGAAGGTGTAGATGGATATTGGTAATCCTTTTTTATAACATATTTATAAAGATTTAACAAATCAAAATAATAACCTCTATTCTTTACATTTTTAGCCCTTTCTATGGCTTTTTCAGAAAAAGTACAAATAGATAATCCTGCAGGTAATCCTAAACATTTTTGACTTGAAGTTATT
This sequence comes from uncultured Tissierella sp., assembly GCA_964612495.1. GTDB lineage: Bacteria > Bacillota > Clostridia > Tissierellales > Tissierellaceae > Tissierella_B. Next base: position 6,739 of record CAZTEN010000101.1, read on the forward strand.
ACTATGTCAATCCCTAATTCATCTATATTGACCTTATGACCTCCGGCAGAACTTACCATATCTACACAGAACACCACTTCCGGATACTTTTTCATCACTTTAGCAATCTCTTCTATGGGATTTGCCACTCCTGTTGAGGTCTCATTGTGGGTAATAGTTACAAGGTCATATTTCCCTGTGCTTAAGACTTCATCCACTAGTTCAGGCTTGGTTATCTGCCCCAATTCCACTTCGAACAAATCTGCTTCAACCCCATTGTAGATTCCCATCTCATACCATCTCTTTCCGAAGGCTCCTATGGAGAATACTGCGGCTCTTTTTGCCGTACAGCTTCTGATTGCACCTTCCATTAGACCGCTTCCTGAGGAGGTAGACAGTAATATCTGTTCCTTTGTGTTCCATACTTTCTGCATGTTTTCAGATATTCTTCTTTGTAATTCCGAAGCTTCCTTGCTTCTATGACCGATTTGAGGTGTTGCCATCTTAGATAGCACATCTTCCCTAACATCCACCGGTCCCGGTATAAATAATCTAGTATGCATTGTACCCCCTCCTTTAATAATAAATATGAATTATTTTTTATATGATGATAAATAATGCAGTCGTCATCACAAATCTATTTGCTCGCTACGCCGCAGTATAATGTATCAAATCTATTTGCTCCTTACATTCGCATAGATTTGGCAT
>CAZTEN010000102.1:0-5413 GCA_964612495.1 uncultured Tissierella sp.
TATAAAGGCAGTATTGTCTGCTAGCATCCTTTAATAATGAATGATTTTCATCGCTAATATCGAAATTGCCGAAGGTACTTATATACAATTTCACTTATCCATCCCCCCAGATGAGAATCTAAATGCTCTGATTTAACTATATACCACTAATTTAAAAAATTCAAACACTATCATTGGTATGGTCTAAAATTTTTAAGTGGAGAAAGGCGTAAAAAAGACGCTCAAAGAGCGTCTATATTAGAAGGTTAAGGTTCCATTTTCATTTTGAATTATTTGAAGTATCTGTTCTTCTTGACCTGTTTCTCCATTGATGTATACTATAAAATCTGAGCCATCATATTTTCCTTTGAATTCATAGCATATTACTTCTTCTTTACCCTTAGGTATTAGGGCTAATCTTACAGAGTCTATGGCAAAATTAGTCTTAATCTTTTCTTGGGCTTGAGCTTCAGTTAGACTTACCTTATTTAGCTTTCTATCTTGGTGATTCATATAATATGCCGCTGCATCAAAGCCCACTATATCTCCTGTATCCAGTGCTACTTTTACCTTTACTAAATCTGGATATATAGTTATATCATCCTGTTTATATACGAAGTTGTATAAAACGGTTCCGTCATATCTCAGGTTATAATTTGGCTCCATATTGTCAAAGCCTTTTTGAGCTAGGAATTCCTGAGCCTTTTTAAGTCCTTCCTCCAATGAAAGGTTCTTTTGATTGACCCCTCTTGGAGTTGTCATATTTATAACCTTACCGCCTTGCTTGGAGACACTTACATAAGTGAATATATCTCTTTGATTGTTGCTGGCGATTTGAAATGTGTATATAGGGATTTTTACCTCATTCATATTTTCCCCTTCTTCAAAGACTTGAATATCTCCCGCCATTTCTCTTCCAAGGAAATCTAAAGCCGCATTCCTTGCAGTTTCCAAGTCCACATTCTTGCCACTTAAACCAACAGGCTTTCTATTAAGCATTTGGTCTGCAAAAGGACCATCATATATCAACTCAGGAGCCTTAGCCGCTTCCTTATCCATATTCACTAGGCTGGTAACGAATGCATTTGTAGACTGGCCTTCATTTCTCTGATTTCTTCCTGCATTGGCCATTCCGACTATGAAATTATCCTCTGCAAGTCTTGATGCCAGGGTGTTTAGCTCGTTGTTAAAGGATGCTGCATTAAGCTGTATGTTTTTCAAGGCAGACCTTTGCTCAGGAGTGATTTCCTGGCCTTCCATATGCTTCTGGATAATAAAGTAGGAATAATCTGCTGCCTGGCTCAAAAACTTCTCTGTAGCCACTGTATCATTGTGTGATATGGGCATCTGTGCCAGTTTATCTCTTGCAGAAGTTGCCTCGTTCATTATCTCAGAAAATAATAGTACATTTCTTTCCTTTGTCGTTGCTAATAAGGCCTTGGATAGATTTACCTGTACCTTATCTACATGGCTTTTTACATCATAGAATAGCCTCTGATAGGTATTATCCAATGCAAGCTCATATTGTCTTCTTATATTATATTGATTGTAACCCCATACTACTGATAATAATAATAGCAAGCTCAATATCGATGGGGCAATCCATGATCTTCTTTTTCTCATAATTTCCTCCTAAATTCCAAACCAGTGCTTGCCGATTTTCAAGGTTACTTTTCTAGACCAAATCCACTTACTTGTAGCAGTAGCCGGATTCCAATAGTATAGGGTTCCATAAGTTGGGTCCCAGCCATTTAGAGCATCTCTAGCCGCATTTATGGAGTCCTTATTAGGTGTTAGGTTTATCTGTCCATCGGCTACAGCTGTAAATGCCAAAGGTTGATATATTACACCTGCTATGGTATTTGGGAATTGAGGACTTCTGGTTCGGTTTAGTACTACTGCTCCAACTGCAACCTTTCCTACATATGGCTCTCCTCTTGCCTCTCCATGGATACACCTAGCTAATAGGTATTCGTCTGCAGACCTTGAGGTTCCCTGTGCCGATACGGGTTGTGCAAATGCCTCGGGAAGTCCCAGAGCTACTGCAGTAGAAGGTCCTACTATTCCATCCACACCCAGCCCGTTTCTTTCTTGGAACCTCCTAACGGCACGATAAGTTCTTGCTCCATAGACCCCATCTATATTGCCGTCATAATATCCCCAGCGGAGCAGCTTATCCTGTACCCTTCTTACATCATCACCCTGGTTTCCCCAATAAAGGTTCCTAGGAATCATGCTGTATCTATTTGCAGAATTTGCATTGTATACTGGTTCATAGAACTGGAGCATTGCAGTGAACGCAAGAATCAATGCCAGTGTTAGGTAAACTTTCTTTTTCAATTTTTAATCCTCCTTCCAGTTTTCTCTTTAAGATTGAGGAACTAGTATCCTTCTTCCCTATTTTCTGTAGAAAGACCAAAAATATACATCATCTTTATTATTTAAATCAGCTACAATGTCTACTATTTTACTCTTTAACTTTAATGGTTGGTTTTCATCTACTATATAATCTCCCAGCTTACTTTCTGCATCTACATATGCATAGGTATGAACCACATCCACAAAACAAAGTGGAGGAAACATGACACACCACCAATTCTGTCCCTTTGCTTCACCAATTTCCACTATAAGGGCCTCATAATTTCCCTGCGGAAAAACTAGATTTCCATAAGTCCTTACGGGAAATTCCTCTATGCCAAGGGATACATCTACGGGATAATCCTTCTTTTCTTGAGCTATTACATTCTCAGCTATGGATTTAATCTCTTCTATATTCTTCTTTATGATAGCCCTGCTTTCATCTATGGATGCTGTATCTTCAAATTTTTCTCCCATTTCTTTAAGAATCTCATCTCTCACCTTTAACTTTAAATCCTGATCCTCTTTTTTATCGCTATTTGCCCTTACATGAAACCTGATTACATCTTCATTATGAGCTTCATTTGTTCCCTTTTCCTCTATAAAAGGATCCCAAAACAAATACTTCTCCTCTATTATTGGATGTATAACATAGGTAAAGGCAATTATAAATATGGATAAAATAAGTAGTAATTTCTTGTATTTCATTTTTCTCTCCCCCTTGTCCTATTTTTATTATGGACAAGGCAATAAGATTTTATACATTAATAATTGCCTTTACAGTTTTAGGGAAGCTATCAGGTCTTTAACCTTAGATTCTTCGCTTACGCTCTCAGAATGACAGCAACCCATCCGTTGTTCATTGTTCACTGTTAGTTGTTCACTGGACTCTTCACTCCTACTTAATAAGTCCTCTTCTTCTTATTTTTACATCCACCTCTACATCTATATCTATTTCAGGATAGATTTTGTCCCAATCCTTATCTATCTCCTTCCATAGTTTGTGGTGGAATTTATTTAAATAGCTTTCTATAAAAAGGATGTCAGCCTTTAGGTCTTTCTGAACCTTATCCACTGCTAGCTGAAGCTCCTTTTCTACTGCATTTTCAGCGGCTCTTTCTAATTTTTGATTATCCTCTAAAGTATGAATATGGCCTCCTGGCTCATGAATAAAGCTATGGAGATAGCCTTCCATTTGAAGGCTTAACTGCATCTTAATATTTTCACCCTGGCTTATAAGCTTCTTTTTAGTTTTGGATTCTGAAATCATAAGAGAAAGTTTTGTTCCATCATAGTCAACGTTTATTCCATCGGATTTAGCCCTGTTGTTTAGATAAGCTATTGCCCTATTCTCCTTTGGTGTAAGATAGCCTACAAGCTTATATTCCTTTATAACAGCTCCGCCTTCAATATGGATTACATCATCCATAAAATATCCCAGTGGTATAATTGCAGACCCGCTCATATCTATGTCCTCTACTAAGTTACCCATGGTAATTGGGGTAAAAAAGGTAGACTCTTGTTGATTTAAAAGCAAATTATATATGGTTCCTCCTACTATTTCTTGCTCCTTTGCCTTAAGTGTTTCTTGAAGTAAGTTTTCGGCACCATCCCTAGCAACTAGAAGCTGAATATTTTTATTTACAATAAAGTCCCTGATTACTCCATCTACAATTTCTTTAAGCAATTTATCATCACTGATTACTTCTTCTGTTAGGATTAATACTTTTAAATGCTTTAAATCCAAGGGATAAGATATCCTTGTAGAGAGATGATGCATGGCTTGGAATAGATTATCAGCTTTTACAGAAACAACAAAGCCCTTGTCTTGAGATGTTGGGTTCTTCCCCAGGGCATTTATGTTTGGATATGAGTAGCTGATATTATATTTTTCTTCCTTTCCATCCATATCAAAGCCTACTGAGTATGGATAAATCCGATTGTTTATCTCCACCATATCCCAACAACCTGTAAGTAAAATAGAGGTTAATATAATAAATACAAGAAGAATTTTTCTCATTTTTGAACCTTCTTTCTTAAATAGCCTGAAATTAGGATCGCCACTGGCATTACTAACAAGGTAAAGACTGCAAGAATATTGTGATACTTCTGTACTGTATCAAATAAAACGATAAAATTTTCCGGAAGTAGAGATATTATAAATAATACCGGAACTAGGCCAAGAACAAAGTATTTATGATGCTTTGTTTTGAATGCCTTAGAAAGTATTATGGCAGCAGCATAGTAATTAGGTGCCATTGTTGCAAATACTACTAATACCCATAGGGATAAAATCATGCCGTCTAAATTCTCCAAAAAGAATCCCGGAAGGTCCAGCTGTCTTACAAGTAAAAGTATAGGATATACAATGGCTTTTATATGCTTAAGGCTAAAGTGTGCTAAAGTCATAATTACCAATAAAATATAGATTAATGTAACGGTTATGATTCCTAGCACTCCTGACTTTACTATCTTTTCTCTGTCTTCCACATAAGGTATTGCAAAAAATACTATTTCAATTCCAAAAAAGCTAAATGAAGAAGAGACAATTCCTTTGATAAGGGACTTTAAATCCGTCTGGAGCACAGGAAACAAATGACTATAGTCAGCTTTTGGTAATGATATTAAAACTATCATAATTGTAAAAACAATAATTATCGGATAGATAAAATATCCTGCTCTTGCTATACAATCTATCTCATGAGATGTTAAATAAGCGGTTGCCATTATGAAAACTAAAATAACAACACTAATGGGGGTAGTCTGTAGTAAAAATATCTTTATTAATTCACCTAAATTCCTAGAGATAATAACTGCAAAGAGAGTAAAGTATAAAAACATAATCATTAAGCCGGGGTAGTAGAAAAGGCCCAAGGTCTCCCTACTAATTTCAAAGATATCCTTTCCGGGATATAGGTTAAAAATCTGATTATAAATCAAAAAAAGACCTATAAAAAGAGCACCGGCAATAAGCAAGACTAGCCAGCCATTGTTCCCTACCGTGTCAGCAAGGGCATTGGGAAGGGATAATATCCCTACTCCAATCATATTTGATACAAGAAGCCCTCTAAGTTGT
>CAZTEN010000102.1:5423-7361 GCA_964612495.1 uncultured Tissierella sp.
ACCTTCCCATTCTACGTTTATTTTTTGGATGGGTAAAGCCGGGACGCATCCATAATCTTTGGATAGGTGCCTTCACTATGGTATCCTTTAAATCCCCTTCTTCTATTCCAAGGCCAGAATAGGGTGAAGAAAATGGTATTCCAAAGCTATTTAGGACTATAAGATGGCTTCCTAATAAAATAATTCCTATCATAATGCCATAGAGTCCTAATACTCCTGCTAAAACGATAAAAGCAAATTTATAGACTCTTAAGGCTGAAGCCAACTCATAGGACGGTATAGCAAAGGAGCCGATTGTAGTTAAGGCTACAACTATTATCATCAAATTGCTGACTATACCCGCTTCAACTGCTGCCTGCCCAATTATAAGACCACCTACGATACCAACAGTACTCCCTATTGGACCGGATATCCTTGTTCCGGCTTGCCTAATAATCTCCATAGTAATCTCCATCAACCCTGCCTCTATAACCGCTGGGAAAGGTACATTCACCCTGTTGGCAGCTATATAGTATAGGAGTTTGGAGGGTAATAATCCAGGATGATAAGAAATTACCGAAATATATATTGACGAACCTAATATTGATATTAGAACCGCAATTACTCTTATAATTCTTACTACTGAGGTTTCTAACCATCTGTTGTAATGGTCCTCAGATGACTGCAATAGTGTACCTAAAGTAGCCGGCACTATAAGAGCAAAAGGTGAATTATCAACAATTAGAGCTACTCTTCCTTCTAGTAATGATGCTGCAACGCTATCCGGTCTTTCCGTATTTTCTACTTGGGGAAATATGCTTAGGTAGTTGTCCTCTATAAGATGCTCTAGCATAGAACTGTCCACTATCCCATCTATGTCAATACTAAGTATTCGCTTTTTAACTTCTTTTAGCAACTCTTCATTTACTATATCTTCAATGTACATCAAAGCCACATTGGTCTTGGATCTCCTTCCCACACTGTAGCCTCTTATCTTAAATCTAGTATCCTTAATCCTTCTCCTTACAAGGGCGGTATTGGTTCTTAAGTTCTCAGTGAATCCATCCCTGGGTCCTCTGATTACTGCCTCTGTTATGGGCTCTGAAATGCTTCTTGATGACCAGCCTTTAGAATCTATGATTATGGAAGTATTCAAGCCATCCACTAGAAGTACAGTATCACCGGACATTATGGAATTAAGCATTAGTTCGATATCCTTTTCTTCTTTGATATCGAAATTGGAAATCCCTTCTTGGGTAAAATAATTTAAAATCTTCTCCTTGTAATGCTCCAAACCCAAAACGTTTAAGTCACCCTCAAATACCAAGTTTTCAATAGAAAAATCGGAAATATCAGTCTTTCCGGCTAGTCCATCTATCATTATAAATATAAGCTTAATTCCGTAATCACGACCAACTTCAAGCCTTCTATAGATAACATCATCGCAGTCTTGAAACCGGTCTTTAATATATTCAAGTGTTATTTCTATATCTCTTGAAACATTTCTAAGCATAAAAACCCCACCTTTCGTAACTAATTGTTACCTGAAGGTGGGGTTTTTATACTAAATTGTCTTGCATGAATATACTTTTGTAAAATTCTCCGACAGTTTCCTGTTGGCATAGTCCATCTTTTCCTGGTCCTCAAAGATTCCAAAGACTGTTGAACCGCTTCCGCTCATTAATGCTCCTAAGGCTCCATTATCTCTCATCATAGTCTTCATATGTCCGATGATTGGATTTTCAGCCATAATAGCTTTCTCAAGTCTATTGTAAAGGCCTGCCGAAACTCCATTTAAATCATTTCTTTTCATGGCCTCTATCAATGAGCTTGAATCGTAGCTAGGTCCACCTAGGTCTACCTTAGAGTATGCATAGGATGTTGAAACTCTTATCCCTGAATTGGCTATGAGGATATGTTTTTCTTTAAAGGGCTCTAGCCTAGTTAGCTTATCACCTA
>CAZTEN010000103.1:0-7350 GCA_964612495.1 uncultured Tissierella sp.
AAAAGGGTAAAGGTAAGCAAGCTTGGTCTAAGCCATATGCATTAGCTTACGATAAGTTTTAAGAAAATAAATAAACATAATCAATCTCCATAAAATAAAATCCGAGATACTTCAAAAACAGAAGTATCTCGGATTTATTTGATTTTAAAAATTTCACTTGCCTTATGAAACTATTTCAGCTACAGTATTCAGCAAAAGTTCTACTCCTGCTAGAATATCAGTGAATTTGGTATCTTCATAAGGACTGTGGCTTATACCGCCTATGCTTGGTACAAAAATCATAGCAGTAGGTATAATTCCATTTAGCATAGCGTTATCATGAACAGCCCCACTATTCATCCTCATATTAGATAGGTTGTTTTTATTTGCCTGGTCTTCGATGATATTTACCAAGGACTCATCCATATGGACTACCTTGGATGAACCAACTAGTTTTACTTCAATTTCTACTTCATTGTTTGCTGCGATTTCAATGCATAATTTTTTGGCTTTTTCACTAATTTCATCGATATTTTCTTGGACTACATCACGAATATCAATATTAAAGATTGTTTCTGCTGCTATAACATTAGATGCATTAGGAGAAACGCTTATTTTTCCAACTGTTATTACTGCGGTTTCATAAGCTTCTACTAATTTAGATAGTTTATAGATCATTTCGCCTGCAGCTAATAAGGAATCCTTACGATAATTCATAGGAGTAGATCCTGCGTGATTAGACACACCCTTAACCTTAATTTGAATAGTATTCATGCCTGCAATTGCTTGAACTATTCCCAGACTTAATCCTTTCTTATCCAAAATCCCTCCTTGCTCTACGTGAAGTTCTATCATAGACAATTCATCTATGCCATCTATATAGTTGTCCTTTTCAGGAGCGAAGGTAAATCCTCTTTCTTGTATATATTCAAAAGCAGTCTGATCTAAATCAGTGTACAATTTTTTCAAATCATCTAAATGGATTTTTTTAGTTATATATTTGCTGCCTATCATAGTGGATCCAAAATTGGAACCCTCTTCTTCAGCAAATATTACTAATTCGACAGGATGTTTGATTTCAACATTGTTCTCATGTAATGCTCTTATTACCTCTAAACTAGCCAAGGTTCCTGTAAGCCCATCGTATTTACCCCCATTTGGAACAGTATCTATATGAGAGCCGATTAATAGGCTTTTCGTATCTAGATTCGCAGGATTATACTTTGCTCTAATATTTCCGACGGAATCTACAGTGATTTCAGCGCCAATATTTTTTAGTTCCTCAGTGATATACTCTCTGACCTTTAAGTCTTCTGAACTATATGAAAGTCTGGTACAACCTAATTCAGTAGAAGACTGACTGGTAATATAATTGAAATCGTTTGCAAGTCTCTTATCATTAATTTTCATATCATTTATCACTCCTTTTAATTATATGACACCACATGGTTATAGCTTAGAATAGCATATTTATTATAATTTTTCAATTTGTGATTATTATGATATTATTAGTATTAATAATGATTTTTAGAACTGGAGGGTTATTATGTCTATGGCTTATTTAGGTGTAACTTTAGAATTTATTAAATCAGTATTGGAAATTATGGTCTACATAGCAATAATTTATACTGCTCTTAAGGCATCACAAGCGCTAAATATCTATATCCGTAAGAATGAAAAATGAGGGCTATACATAATTGACTTTAAATAAACTTTATGTTAAAATAAAATAAATTTAATAATCTATTTATCTTAGGTGCCCAAGAGGGAGAATAGGAAAATCGGTGAAAATCCGGTACGTACCCAACACTGTAATGAGGAGTCCTTTACTATACCACTGGCTTATGCTGGGAAGGGGTAATGCGACATAGAATCTGAGTCAGGAGACCTGCCTAGAATAAAAAGTCTTTCATTGTGAAAGCAACGGAGATGACGGTAAAGTCCCGACCTTGGTATTATTTGCTATGGTCTGGGCTTTTTTTATTGCAAAAATTGGAGGGATAATGATGGAAAAAGTATTATATGGCAATCCGGAAATTGTTGAGTTGAATGAAAAAGAACTTGAGTTGGCATTAAATGAAATCATTCAAGGAATTGAAAAGATTGATTTAGATGCTGCTAAAGGCATGCAGGCTAGGCTTGATGGAAAAATCAAACCCATAAGAAGCTTAGGGGTATTAGAGGATATTGCTGTTCAATTAGCCGGAGTACAAAGAACTACAAATCCTGAAATAAAAGGAAAAGCACTTCTTTTGATGGCTGGAGATCATCATGTAGTAGAAGAAGGGGTTAGTGCAGCTCCCCAAGAAGTAACTGCCCAACTGTATTATAGTTACCTAAGTGGTGGTGGAGGAATCAATGTATTGACTAATCATGCCGGTGCTAAGCTTATATGTACCAATATAGGCATTGCTTGTCCTCTAAATCCACCTGAACTTATGGCCAATCATATTAAAAGTGGGTCTGATAATATTGCAAAGGGGCCTGCCATGAGCAGAGAAGAGGTGCTAAAGGCTCTTTTAACAGGTGCTAAAATCGCATCTGAAACTATAGAGTCCGGAGTAAATATACTAGCAACAGGAGAAGTTGGGATTGGAAATACTACCCCATCTGCAGCTTTAATTAGTGTAATAACAGGCTGTAGTGTAGAAGAAGCAACAGGTAGCGGAACCGGCTTAAAGAGTGATGCTTTAATCCATAAACATGAAATAATAAAAAAAGCTATTAAGATCAATAATCCAGATTCTAATGATGCTATAGATATCTTGGCTAAGGTAGGTGGATTGGAGATTGCTGCTATGGTTGGAGCGATTCTAGAGGCAGCTAAGCAAGGGGTTCCTACTATATTAGATGGAATTATTTCATCAGCTGCAGCCCTAATAGCTGCAAAGCTAAATCCATTGGTAATTGACTATCTTATAACTTCTCATTCCTCAGAAGAAAAAGGGGAATTAGTTGCCTTGAAACACATGGGATTAGAACCAAGATTGTTCCTGAATATGAGATTAGGAGAAGGAACAGGAGCAGCCCTAATGTTTCCAATGGTAGAAGCAGCCCTAAAAGTTGCAGATGAAATGGCTACCTTTAATACAGCAGGAGTAACAACAGGAGACTTTTAGTGCAAAGGAGTACCAAGCAGGAGGAGATGAAACTGAGTTTAAGCCAAAAAGGAAGCAGTTTTGTACTTATAGCAGTAATTTTATGGTCTGTAATGGGTTTTATAATTAAAACAGTTGAAGCAAGCCCAATTTGGATACTTATTATTAGGAGTTTTATAGGAGGACTATCTTTGGCTCCTTTTATATTTAAGGAAAAGATATATCCCTTAAAGAATGTTGTAATAACAAGTGTTTGTATGGCTTTGTTTTTTATATCATTTACAATCACTACACGGATTTCCAGCTCAGCCATGGCCATTGCCATGCAGACTGCAGCCCCTATGTATGTTATTGGATATGGTTTTTATAAAAGGCAAAAAATTGATTCTAAAAAACTCCTAATTCTAATATTAATCTTTCTTGGGGTATTTCTAAATGTACTAAGCTCTTATCAGTCTTCAAATACTCTGGTGATGTTTATTGGATTAGCGATTGGGATTTGTTTTGCCTTATATTCTGCAAATATGCAAAAAATTACAAATGGCTCAGTTCTTGGCATAGTGGCTCTTGTAAATTTAATGACCACCATCATTTATTTGCTTATACTGCCTTTTAATTATTCAAGTCCGCCCACTTCCCTAAGAGATTTGTTACTTCTTTCTTTTGCTGGGGTTATGGTGTCAGGTTTATCCTATGCAGCCTATGGGGCAGGTCTTAGACGAATATCTATAGAAAAAGCTATGATTATCGGTCTTGCAGAACCTATTTTAAATCCAATCTGGGTCTTCTTAGGAACCGGAGAAATACCAGAAGCAATGGTAATTATAGGTCTTGTTTTTATATTACTTGGTGCTTTTGCAGATATATTTTCCTAAAAAACAAAATACATTTACCATCCCTGGAATAATACGGAGAAAAGATTCTAGGGGTGGTTTTATTTTGTATAAAAATATTATGAGGTAAAGCGTTAGTGCTGCATATAAGCAGATAGATAGGGTATATATGTAGCGTAAATTTCAAAATATCAAATTAAAGGGGGTTAAAAAATGGACGATTATCTTAAAAAGAATGGAAGGATTAAAGCAAGGTCTTTAGCATTAAGCTGGGTATTACTTATTCTGTTGGTGTTTTTACCCATAATTTCTACAGCCTCCCAGATACCAAAAGGTGAAAAAACAACTTTAGTTTTCATCGTAGACAATAGTACATATACTATCAACGGTAATCTGATGACTATGGATGTAAGCCCGCAAATTGTGGAAGGACGAACTATGCTGCCAATTAAATATGCTGCAACTCCTTTAGGTGCAGAAGTTTTATGGGATGGTGCAGAAAGGAAAGTTACAGTTTCCTTAGGGGAAACAAAAATGGATTTGTGGATTGGACAAAACTTGGCATTAATCAATGGTAAATCAGTTCCGATTGATGCGGAAAATCCAAATGTAAAACCATTGATTATAAAAGACAGGACTATGTTACCCCTTAGATTTATTACGGAAAATTTAGGCTGTGAACTTCAGTGGGATCCCGCTACGAGAAAAGTCACTATAACTAAAGACTCTACATCAACAGCAAAACCGCCGGAAATAAAACAACCTATAGAAATTATGCCGCCAGCAACAAAAATACCGGAGTTAATTAAACCACCTATAGATATAAGTAAAATAATTTCCCCGGATTTAACTAGACTTATACCAACTTGGGGATCTGCACAGAAAGGAAAGGCCTATAAAGTTACTTCAAGTGAAGCTGATATTCCTGTAGTTATGCGTATAGGCAGAGGCTATAATGTCTTTGGGAAATATGCTTCAGTAGAATCCTTGAAGCAAAGCGTTTTGGATACTGCTAAGCTCATTCAAGATCAGAGAATGGAACGTATCAGAATTGATCAGGGAGGTAACTCTCAAATCACCAGCGAATCCATCAGGTCATATAGCAATCAAATGTCAACTAAGCTTGGTGCATCCGGATCTTATTTTGGATTTGGGGGATCGGTAAGTTCCAACTTTGACTCAAGTCGTACTGAAAAATTGAACAACTATTTTTCAACCTATAGCTATATAGTTCAAAAGTATGGAGTCTATGTTACAGGCTCAACTAATCTGAAGAATTATCTTAACCCGGAAGCCAAAAGCATGATAAATAATAACAGTATTCCTGCAGACACAGTTTTTGCTAACTATGGTCATTATGTGTTAGTGGATTCAATTACAGGCGGAAGGGTAGACTATAGTATTACTGCCAATTCAAAATCTTCAACCTCTTATGAGAATTTTAAAATCGCAACTAAGGCTGACTTTAACGCTGTAATCTTTAAGGCAGGGGGAAGTGCCGAGTATCAAAGTGTAAAAAACAAGTCTAGCTACGATAGCAATAAACAAGTAAACCTTAATAGCTATGGCGGTAGCTTTACATTAAATACTGGTCAATTCCTAAGTGACCCTCAGATTTTAAGTAAGTGGGAGGCTACCTTAGAGGAAAACGGAACCTTGGTGGAGTTTGGCAATACTACATCAAAAGCATTGGTTCCTATTTGGGAACTTTGTGATGATATAAACCGAGCTAATTATCTAAAAGCTGAATTTGAGAAGTTGAATTTAGCTAATGGAAATAAATGGCCAATGGAAAAATATGTTACAGATATTGTATTCGTTTCAGGTAAGAACCAAATGGCAACAAGATCTTTATGTCCTCCAGGATATATGCTGGTGGATGCTGATTTAAACGCAGGTGCTGGCGGTAACTACATTTACTTGTGCTATAAGCTTGGTGAAAATATCAATGAGGCTATTACCGACCTATTTTTGGAATATACCGGAAGCGGTCAGGGAGCAGTCTCAGTCTATAAAAACCACAATGCAAACTATGCTGTTTATACCAGAATTGCCTCCGACTTAAATAAGGGCTCCGGTGGAGGTTATATATACTTGTGGTATTCAAAGGAAAAAACATTGCCGCCAATAAAGGATGTTGGGGTAGCCTTCAATGATCCATCCTCAGCTAATCCGGATTGGGATACGGTTTTATGGAACAACAGCCAAACTCCTGCTGATGTAAATAAGAGTGTAGGCGGTAACTACATCTATATTAAGTTTACAAGATAGTCAAACAGCGGACGGTTCTTTTTATTTCTTATGATTAATAAAAAAATAAAAAGGGTATCCTATAGTTAAATACTTAGGAGGGATATATATATATGGAAAAAGGTCAAATTGCTGGCTATGAACCAATTGCTGTAGATGTGAAGGAAGGGCAAGATTACTACTGGTGTACATGCGGTAAAAGTGGAACTCAACCTTTCTGTGATGGAAGTCATAAAGGAACTGGATTTGAACCAATACTTTTTAAAGCAGAAAAAGATGAAACAAAGTATTTTTGTACATGTAAACAGACAAACACTCCTCCATTTTGCGATGGAACCCATAATAAGTTAGAGAAGAAATAAAAGTAAAGAAGCATAAATAAAGTAAAGCCGTGTTGTTATTGCAAACACGGCTTTTTGTTTAATAGGGTTTTAAAATTTCATTCCATTCGGCAACTTGTTCATGATTTCCAGTAACATTAATAATTTCAAGATCATCAAATTTTTCCATTACTTCCCTGATTTCATTTGTCATACTTAATAACTCTTGATCTGTAGTATCTGATGTACCATTAACAGTCTCAAATAATACTACATCATTTATAAAAATTTTAATCTCTTTATCAGTGTTTTTTGCTAATTGCCTCAGAAGTGTATCTAATGCTACATGGCCTACAAGTTCAGGCTCTACATAATCGAGCACAACTGATTTTTTGATTATTAGTTTGCCATCATCTAAAATACTATATCTAGCCTCAATTGGTAGTCTAAATCCGTTTGAGCTACCAGTTAAATAAGCTTTAATCATTAAAATCATCCTTTCTATTTTATTTCTTTTACTCTTCCAACAATTCCGTTGTCAAGCATTACCTTTATCCCATGAGGATGTTCAGGTGAATTTGTTAGTATCTTCATAACTATGCCTTCAGTAAGTTTTCCACTATGTTGATCTTGCTTTTGAACTATCATTACACTAGCTCCAATGTTTACATCTTTTCTTTTTCTACCATCCATACTATATCAAACTCCTTTTTTGTTTATAATTGTTCACCCCCTTTATTATCTGATAAATTTAATATAATAATATTATCATATTTACCTGTATTTCACAAATAAGAAATCCTTATTATAGTAGATAAAAAGCCTTACTAATGCTTACAAGTTAAAAAATTGGGCATATATGATAATAAA
>CAZTEN010000104.1:0-263 GCA_964612495.1 uncultured Tissierella sp.
CACCCTGTTCAGATCCAATAACTGGACTTAAATCAGCATAGAAAATATCTCCTCTTTTAACAATCACGATAT
Organism: uncultured Tissierella sp.; assembly: GCA_964612495.1. Lineage (GTDB taxonomy): Bacteria > Bacillota > Clostridia > Tissierellales > Tissierellaceae > Tissierella_B. Next base: position 73 of record CAZTEN010000104.1, read on the forward strand.
CTCACGCCCTAATCTTTCAACGTACATATCCAAATCGGACATGTCTTCTACCAATCCTAACTCTGCAAGGGCTAAATTAATCTGACTCATTTCACAATAACCACATTTTAATCTATTATAATCTTCATAATCCCACTTCCCCATTAAATAGAGAATTAAGGACTCTATTAATAGATTAGAATTATTATTTA
>CAZTEN010000104.1:283-7294 GCA_964612495.1 uncultured Tissierella sp.
GATGTATCTGATTTACTTCCGTCATATAATTCACCCCCTAATAACATAATCCCCTTAAATTATTAAGTATCGGTAGCAAGTGCCTCTCAAACCACTGAAATGAGGTGGGTATGCCTCTCCTCATTATATATTAAAATATTATCTGTTGCAAATGATATGAAGACTTACTAATTCGTATCACTTATCAAATAATCCTTGATACCTATAATTTTACCCTTGCTTATATATACTCTTGGAATACGTCTTCCCATCATACAGATGAACTCATAATTAATTGTACCTAAAAGCCCTGCAAGCTCTTCAACGGCAGGATACAGCGGATTGTCATATCCAAAAAGGACTATTTCGTCTCCATGCTGAATCCCTTCTACATCTGTTACATCTATCATAATCTGGTCCATACATATGCTTCCGACTATTGGCACCCTTTTATCCTTTACAAAGACATGGCTTTTTCCGGATAAGATTCTTGAATAACCATCTGCATAACCTATAGGTACAGTAGCTATAATGGATTGTCTAGAAGTTATAAATCTATGCCCATATCCAATTCCAGTACCTTCAGCTACTGTCTTAATATTAGAAATCTTACCCTTAAGAGCCATAGCAGGCTTAAGTTTAAGATTGTTTTTACGGACCTCATTGGAAGGATAATAACCGTACAGGATGATTCCAGGTCTCACCATATCAAGATTATATTCAGGCATATCAATAATAGCTCCAGAATTTGATACATGTTTTAACTTTATATTTATACCACAATCTTCAAGCTTTCTAACAACCCATTGAAATTTTTCGTATTGTTTTCTTGATGGACCCTTATCTAATTCATCTGACCTGGCAAAATGGGTAAAAATCCCCTCAATTTCTATATTGGGCAGCTTGGAAACTTGGACTATATCCTCAATAGACTTGTCATTAGGTATGAATCCGATTCTACCCATTCCAGTATCTACCTTTATATGGATCTTTGCAATTTTCCCTCTAGCTACAGCCTCTGTTGAAAGAGCTTTAGCATCATTTAAAGTATATAACCCCGGTACTAAATCGTAATCCAGAACTAAGCCAAATTGTTCTTTTGGGGTATAATTCAAAATTTGTATAGGACCTTCAATCCCTGCTTTTCTCAGCTCTATAGCTTCTGCAATAATTGATACAGAAATTCTATCAACACCATTTTTCTTTAATTGCTTAGCCACCTCTACAGAACCATGTCCATATGCATTAGCCTTTATTACCGCCATTATCATTGATTTTTCATCTACTATTTTTCTTATATTCTTATAATTCTCTGTAATATTATCTAAATCGATTTCCAACCAAACGGATCTTGTATCTTTTAAATTCATCCTTTACACTCCTAATCATTAGTAAATTCAAAACCTATATATTCGATAATTACCCTTGGATTATTATTTTCATCAACTATTTTCAACATATATGGTTGAAAATCCTTTTTTTTCAACCATATAATCTGCTCGTTGCTATATTTATTTTTATCTTCTACATTATTATGGAATACATAATAATCAACTCCATTTATTTCCTCTTCCTTTATTGACTTAATAGTACTAAGATCTCTAAAAAACTTTCCAATCAATAGACCTTGGTCAAAATTTTTTACTGAGCTAATTGAGATGGATTGTTTTAAAGTAGCATGCTGAATATATATTTTATCTCCATCATATTCAATTATTATACCTTTACTTTCAGAGGGTTCTAAAATTTCTAGTCTATATTTGTTTCCTAAGGTATAGGTTTCCTTCATCTTGTATTGACTTTCCTTATTATTCATTATGGTTTTCATCTTTAACTGTGTACTATAAGTCGTATATTTATCCAGTTGTTTTTCCAGTTTTTTGAGTATACTAGCCTCTGTATCAAAACTACATGATGAAAATAGTAACATAATCAATATAGGGAAAAGAAAAAGCCTCTTCAAAAATAATCACCTCTGATTTTGGATTAATCTTAAGGCTGTGGGAATATTATCCAAGATGTCCCCTGCAATAAGTCCGTATTCCCCCTTATGATATTTAGCAATATCTCCGGCTAGTCCATGAGAATATACTCCAAGAGCTGAAGCATCAAAGATATCCTCCTCTTGAAGTATGAGACTTATTATCATGCCTGTTAACACATCTCCACTTCCAGCTGTAGCCATGCCGGGATTTCCTGATTTATTTATAAATAATCTATCTTTATAGGCTACTACTGTTTCATGACCCTTTAATATGCTTATTACATTATATTTTTCTGAGGTGTATTTAGAATAATAAATTCTATCCCTTTGAATTTCCTCCGTCTTCTTACCTAATAATCTTGCCAATTCACCTGGGTGTGGTGTAATGACAGTTATATCCTTTCTGCTTCTAAATATATCAACATCATCGATTAGGTTTATGCCATCTGCATCTAAAACGATAGGTCCTCTAAAACTCTTTAAAATGTTTTTTACTAAGTCCCGCTTTTCTTCACTTACTCCCAAACCTGGACCTAATACTATTCCATCAAGATCCTTAATATGATTTAAACATTCTTCATTGTCATCATAGCTTCTAACTATAACTTCAATATGTTTAATAGACATTATATCTGCAATTCTAGAAGGAACTATATTATATACAAGGCCTGCTCCACTTCTTAAGGCTGCCATACTAGCCAGGTATGGTGCCCCTGTCATCCCAAGAGACCCTGCTATTACACCTACTCTTCCATAAGTACCCTTATGTGTATCTAATTGTCTATTCGGAAGAAGGCCCTTAAAGTCCTCAGACACCTCCATAAAGTTCACTGCTTTAGTACCTACTGCTATGGCTATGGCATATTCATCCTCGTGGGAAATACTTAAATCTACTTCATCAATGTCTAAAGCCTTTAGCATATTCCCAAGCTTGCATAATATTTTCACCCTAGGCTTACCTCTATCTTCATGATATATTTCAATATCTTTAAAGGATAGTTGTCCAATTCCAGTGCCTACTAGTTTGCTAATTGCCTCTTTAGCTGCATATAATCCAGCAACTGTCTTTTCATCTTTATTTCTTATATATTCTATTTCCCCTTGTGTAAAAATCCTTCTATAAAATCCACTACTATTCTTCACTAAAATGCTTTTAATCCTCTCAATTTTAACTATGTCGATACCAGTCCTCAAATCCTCACCTCTTTTCTCTTAGTATATCAGCGCTTAAACCATTTTCCAATAATATTACCTTGTAATTTTAAAACAGAAACCTCAGAGCAAGCTGAGGTTTCTGTTTCACTTTTATTTGTTTTTCTTCTTTTGATTTATTTATGGTAGGTTAACCCCATCCGTTAGTTTTCCAGAACCTGTTACTTTTCCGGCTTCAAAAATTCCTTTATTAATTTGGCTTTGGTCAACGTTTTTATTAGACATTCCGGAACTGCTGTTTTTATTAGATATTCCGGCACTGCTATGTTTATTAGATGCTCCAGTGCTGCCATGTTTATTAGATGTTCCCGCACTACTATATATATTACTTTGATTACTTGGGCTATTGCCTTGTGTAAGTGATTGGGATAAGGTTGATTTTATCTTTTGAACATCCTGTTGAGCAGCTTGTGGAGCTGGGGTGTAATAACCTTTTTGTTCAGCCATCTGATATAGTTGATAATGCATTTGTTCGGCTTCGCTTCTTAAAGTCTGCCATGTACTTCTTAATTGTGGGTTTGAAGTTTCAACTATTGCCATTGTGTAGCTGCTTATACTCGCTTTAGTTCCATTCATTAAGTCACATACAATATCTCTATCTTGCATTTTTATCCTCCTATAAAGAATTTATCAAATTTGTAGCTGTTGTCTTAGCGTCAGTAGCAGATTTTTGGAGCATTTGTTTTAGTTGTGGATCTTGTGCATGATTTGCATAATCATTGAACTTACAACTCATAGTAACATGTGAACCAGCTATTTCCTTAACAAGGTTCAATTCCTGTTGTGTTACATTAGGTAAATTTATTGTGTTTTTTAGTGCCAAAGATATTCCCTCCTATTCATTTTGTACTACATACTTATTGTGGCTTTAAAGTTTTTTTTTATTCATTATAATTTTTCATTTTTTGTTTATGGGATAAAACAGTTGACAAAGCATAATAAATGTAATATCATGAATTTTAAATTATATTACTCTTATCAAGAGAGGTGGAGGGACGAGGCCCAATGAAACCCGGCAACCTGTGAAAACAAGGTGCTAATTCCTGCGATATGGATCGCAAGATAAGAGAGGACAGTTGCCTCTTTTATCAAGAGGTTTTTTTATGTTTTATGCTTAAATTATGATAGAGGTGCTTTATGATTGATATACAGAATCTTTCTAAAAACTATATAAGTGGAAAAGACCAACTAACGGCAGTCAAAAATGTTAATTTACAAGTTAATAAGGGTGAAATCTTTGGAATAATAGGTCTTAGTGGTGCCGGTAAATCCACCCTGATTAGATGTATCAATAGACTTGAGGAGCCTTCAGAGGGAAGGATTTTTATTGAAAATGTAGATATAACAAGGCTGGATAAGGAGTCCCTTCGCTTGATGCGAAAGGAAATTGGCATGATATTTCAGCACTTCAATCTTCTTAACCAGAAAAACGTCTATGATAACATTGCCTTCCCTCTCCAACTTGAAGGATGGGCAAAATCAAAAATTGATAAGAGAGTAAATGAATTGCTTGAATATGTTGAATTAACCGATAAAAAGCTTGCATTTCCTAGTCAGCTTAGTGGGGGTCAAAAGCAGCGAGTGGCCATTGCAAGAGCTATAGCAAACAATCCAAAGTTACTTTTAAGCGATGAAGGAACTTCAGCCTTAGATCCGAGGACTACTAAATCCATACTATCCCTTTTAAATAGAATTAGAACTGAGCTGGGAATAACTATAGTAATGATTACCCATCAGATGGAAGTAGTAAAAGAAGTCTGTGACAGGGTTGCAATAATGGAAAATGGAGAAGTAGTTGAAATCAATACGGTTCAAAATCTGTTTAGGGAACCAAAAACCAAAACAGCTGCAACCTTTATTAACACTGTACCTACTGATGTTGAAGAGGAGATTATATCCCCTAATGGGTTAAAAGGCACTCTAATAAGACTTAGCTATTTAGGTGAAAGTGCAAAGAGACCTATTATCTCCAAGGTAATAAGAAATTTCAATGTTGATGTCAATATCTTATCAGGGAATATAAACAAGCTTCATGAAACCAATGTAGGTCATCTAATATTAGAGCTCATAGGTGATGAAGATGAAATTAAAAAAACAATATCCTATTTACAAGATGAAAATGTGCATGTGGAGGTAATATAATGACAGAAATGGCTGAATTAATCATACCTTCATTGTTAGAAACACTTTATATGGTCTTCTTCTCCACAATTTTTTCAATTTTATTGGGTTTCCCCTTTGGGATATTATTAGTAATCTCAGAGAAGGGAAGCATATGGGAGAAACCACTATTAAACAACATATTAAACAGTATTATAAACCTATTAAGGTCATTTCCATTTCTAATATTGATGATATTATTATTTCCATTATCAAAATTATTAATCGGAAAAACCATAGGCACTACAGCCACCATCGTCCCTTTAGCTATTGCAGCTGCTCCTTTTGTTGCTAGGGTAATGGAAAGTAGTTTGAAAGAAGTAGATAGGGGTGTTATTGAACTAAGCATTTCCATGGGAGCCACAAGTCTACAGATAATTACAAGGGTCCTCTTACCGGAGGCACTTCCATCAATAATTCATGGAGTAACTCTTACAATCATTAACCTTATTGGTTATTCTGCTATGGCAGGGTCTATAGGTGGAGGTGGACTTGGAGACTTGGCAATACGGTTTGGGCTTTATAGGTTTCAAACAGATGTAATGGTTGCATCTGTAATAGTCATAGTAATCCTAGTTCAATCAGTACAATTTATAGGCAACACTTTAGCCAAAGTGCTAAACAAAAAATAAATAATAATTTGGAGGTAGTTGAATGAAAAAAATATTATCATTAATTTTAGTAGCAGCATTATCTTTAGCATTATTTGCTGGATGTGCACAAAAACCAGCAGAAACACCGACTGAAACTCCTGCAGAAACTCCTGCGGAAACACCGGCTGAACCAGAAAAAATAGTTATCGGGGTTAGTCCGGAACCACATGCTAAATTGATTTCACTTGTAGTTGATGATTTAGCAGCTCAAGGTATAGAGCTTGAAATGATCGAGTTCACTGACTATGTAAAACCAAATCTTGCATTAGCAGACGGTGAGTTAGATGCTAACTTTTTCCAACACAAGCCATATCTTGATGATTTTATAGCTAAGGAAGGTTTGGATTTAGTATCTATAGCTAATGTACATGTTGAACCTATGGCCTTATATGCAAATGAAGCAAAATCCCTTGAAGAAATTCCTGAAGGCGCAGAGATTGGAATCCCTAATGATACTGTAAACGGCGGAAGAGCACTTCTTCTACTTCAAGCTAATGGTCTAATTAAGTTAAATGAAGGCGCAGGATTAGAGGCTACTGAAAAGGATATTGCAGAAAATCCAAAGAACCTAAAAATCACGGCCCTAGAAGCAGCTACTCTTCCAAGAGTACTAGCCGAACTTGATGGTGCAGTAATCAATGGAAACTACGCATTAGAAGCTGGATTAAACCCAGTTGAAGATGGTCTTGTTATTGAAGGTAAAGAATCACCATATGCCAATATAGTAGTTGTAAGAGCCGGTGAAGAAAATGAAGAAAAATTTGTTAAGCTAGTTGAAGCTCTACAATCAGATGAAATAAGAAAATATATTGAAGAAAATTATGACGGTGGAGTAGTTCCGGCATTCTAAATAAAAAACACATTTAAGAGATCCTTGTGGGTCTCTTTTATTTAAGTCAAGATAATTTAAAGCCCTAAGTATTTTTTCTCATGTAAATTGGTTACAATATTCTTGGAGGTGTTTTTATGGTACAATCAAAAAACTATGATTCACCATTTGATAAGGAAGAACTTGATAATCTG
>CAZTEN010000105.1:0-1438 GCA_964612495.1 uncultured Tissierella sp.
TCAAAAACAGGCGAAATAATCATATCAACTCCCCTTCCTTGGTAGTTACAATTCATACACAACTGGAGGTTGTCATCCTGAACGCAGTAAAGGATCTCATGTTTTAAAAGATAGATTCTTCGTTGCACTCAGAATGACATTTCGTGTGTATTCATATTAATGATAGGGCTTACGTTCTCATAATCAATGGGTGAGTGAACAGTAAACCTTGACTGATACTTATTTTATCACATAATCAATAGAAATAATATAAAAAATTGACGGTGTGTGTTATAATGAGTATGAAGGACCATTGTTCACTCATTGCTTAATTGAAATGTGCAAATTTTTGATTAATACAGGGTAAAATTACATATATTCATATAAAATCCTGTATTAATCAAAAATTTGCACAGATTTAGCCGGTAAATGGTATTATTTTACAGAAAAATCCTGTATTAATCAAAAATTTGCACACTTGACTAAAACTAAGTACGTTTGAAGTTAACTGTAACTATGGAGGATTATTATGTATAAATTAAATAATAAGTTTGGGGACATTTCTCCTAACTCACAAAGACTCACCTTGATAGAAAGAGGTGTGTCCCCATACATCGAAAATTTTGTATATTTAACTTTTCCGATTTTAGATGAATATGAGGACCTTTTTCACTGCTTTACCACAAGAAAAGGCGGTGTAAGCAAAGGTGACTTTGAATCCATGAACTTAGGTTTCAATACAGGAGATGAAGAAGAAAATGTAAGGAAAAACTACCATATATTGACTGAATGCCTGAATATCAAAGCTGAGGACATCGTTAAAACATTTCAATCTCATACTGATAATATCAGGTATGTAGATGAAAAGGATAAAGGCAGAATTATGAAGACATCTAAATACACAGATATAGACGGTCTTTATACAGATAAGAAAAATGTTGCATTGATGTCATTTCATGCAGACTGCAATGCAGTATTCTTTTATGATCCGGTGAAAAAAATAATCGGGCTCAGTCATGCAGGATGGAAAGGAACAATGACAAATATTACAGGGAAAATGATTAAAGCATTAAAAGACCTTGGCAGCAATCCTTCAGACTTAAAGGCAGCCATAAGCCCCTCTTTAGGACAGTGCTGCTTTGAAGTTGATAAGGATGTTGCAGATATGTTTATATCCACAGATATAAAATATAAGTATTTTATGATTATTAAGGGTGAGAAGTATCATTTTGATTTGTGGGAAATTAATAAATATAATATGATAAAAGAAGGAATGAATGAAAAAAACATTGATATTGCAGGTTTGTGCACTAAATGCCACAATGATTTATTCTTTTCCCACAGAGGTCAAAAAGGAAAAAGAGGTTTAATGACCGGAATTATAAAGATGAAATAACACTTAAAAATCATAATACTAATATCAACTCTTTTATAATTATTGATAGAGAAAAGAAGCAAT
>CAZTEN010000105.1:1448-7278 GCA_964612495.1 uncultured Tissierella sp.
CACGATTATTGTTTTAGTATAGAGTTGAATCTAAGAAAATGGATGCAAATAGCATCCATTTTTAAAAAATATAAGACAAATATATCAACTTTTATGATATAATACCCTTGTATAATAAAAATATGGAAGGAGGTAAAGTGTGGATATTTTGACGGTAGCAGAAGTAGTTAATGAATTAGAAATCTCTCGATCATATTTGTATAAAGTAATTATGGACGAAAATATAATAATTGATAGAAGTAATACCGGAAGATACATTTGGAATAATGAAGTTGTACACCAACTGAAATTAGTATTAGATATACCTATTGAAAACGAAGAAGAGAATATCAATAAATTGATTGAAGAATACGGTTTAAGACAATCATATATCAATAACAGAAGATATTTAGGAAACAAATATTCGCTTTCATCATTTATTAGACAAACTGTTGAAGATAATTGTTCTGCCGTGAATACAGTAGTAGATATTTTTAGCGGGACAGGAGCAGTTGCTGACGTATTTAAGGACAAAATGATTATTACGAATGATTTACTTTATAGCAATTATATTAGTAATTATGCTTGGTTTTATCCCGAAGAATATTCAGAAAAAAAAGTTATTGAGTACATAGCAAAATACAATTCTATAAGTAGTTCTGAAAATAATTACATGAGAAAGAATTTCTCTGATACATTTTTTTCAGCAGATGATTGTAGTAAAATCGGAGTTATACGAGAAGATATAGAAGTTAAGTATAAACAAAAGGAAATTAATTTTAAAGAATATGCAATTTTAATTACTTCTCTGTTATACGGTATGGATAGAATTGCTAATACTGTAGGTCATTATGATGCATATAGAAAAAATGCAGAATTTGAAAAAACTCTTGATATACCTGTTATTCTTCCATGTAAGAAACTAAATGAAAACAATAATTGTTATAACTTAGATGCAAATAAACTTATTGAGAATATACAATGTGATTTGCTTTATTTGGACCCGCCATATAACTCAAGACAATATTGTGATGCTTATCATCTTTTGGAAAATGTAGCACGTTGGGAAAAACCTAAAGTTTATGGTGTTGCCAGAAAGATGAATCGTATTTCACTAAAGAGTGAATATTGCACCATTAGCGCAACAGAAGCTTTTAAGAAACTAATAGAAAAGGCAGAAGTAAGATATGTTTTGCTATCCTATAATAATATGTCAAACAAAGGGAATGACCGTTCAAATGCAAAAATAAGTGATGAAGATATTTTGAAAATATTAAAAGAAAAAGGAAAAGTAAAAGTATTTAAAAAAAGTTATAAAAGTTTTACCACAGGTAAATCAGACATCAATAATAATGCCGAAAGATTATTTTTATGTGAAACATATAATGGTATTAAGCAAAAGCAAGACATAATAAGCCCACTTAATTATACAGGTGGGAAATTTGAATTGCTTACTCAATTAAAGCCGTTGTTCCCAAAAACAAGTTGTTTTTTAGATTTATTTTCAGGCGGCGGAAATGTAGGGATTAATTCAGAAGCTACAAAAATAATATTTAATGACAAAAATAAAAATGTTATTGACTTGCTAAAATTTTTTAAAAATACTGAGACTAAAACTCTGCTTAAACAAATCGACGAGATTATAAAGGAATATGGACTTTCTAACACATCCTTATTTGGTTATGAATATTACGGTTGCAACAGCGGTAAAGGCCTTTCTGAGTACAACAAGGATAAGTTCTTAAAGCTAAGGAATGACTTTAATAACACTGTAAAAAATAGTAGTAAGGACTTGGCAATGTTATATGCCCTTATTGTTTTTTCTTTTAATAATCAAATTCGATTTAATAAAAAAGGAGAATTTAACCTACCTGTAGGGAAACGGGACTTTAACTCAAAAATGAGAAGTAAATTAATATTATTCTCTGAGGCCTTAAAGAGAAACGATATAAGTTTTTTAAACAAAGATTTTAGAGAAATTGATTTTAAATTACTACCGAATGATATATTTATTTATTGTGATCCGCCTTATCTTATAACTACTGCCACTTATAACGAAAATGGTTCTTGGACAAATAAAGATGAGATTGATTTGTTAAATTTCTTAAACAAAGCAAATGAACTTGATTTTAAGTTTGCATTATCGAATGTATTATCCGCTAAGAACAAAACAAATGGTTTATTAATAGAATGGATAGAAAGCAATGGATATTACTGTCATCATTTGTTAAAGAGTTATTCTAATAGTAATTATCAAAGAAAAAACAAAAGTATTCTATCAGAAGAAGTTTTAATAACAAACTATTGAGGAGATGAATTAAAATGAATGTAAAGAATATTCCTTATCAAAGCTTTTGTTGGGCACTTGGAACAACCAGCTTTCGAACTGCGAAATTAAATCTTAAAATTGAGCAGCAGTTATTATTGTTAAGCAAATTTTATAGAAACTTTACAAAAGAAAATGAATGGATTTGGAATTCAGATACTCAAACTCGGTATTATGACTTCATGAAGAAGAATGAATTTTTAACAGGCGATGCTATAAGGAAGGATAAAGATGCCAGAGAAAAAACTTCAGGACTTGTGGATATAGGCTTGATAAATGCTGATAGGACAATTACAGATGCAGGTTATGAGCTATTAAATATTACAGAGAAGGGAGATTTTAAAGAAGATATTTTATTTAATATAGATAAAGATAGTTTTGTTTATTTTAAACAACTCCTTAAAACCTCCATCTATGTTAATAATTCAGTGGTAAGACCTTACTATGTATTGGTGAAAGTTCTTACTAAACTAAAATATTTAAGCTATGAAGAGTTTACTTATCTATTGCCTTTAGCTATCTCAAAAGATAGCACCAAAGCAGTAATTTCTAAAATTGAAGAACTTAGGAAGCAGCAAATTACTGTGGAAGATATTATATTTGAAGATTTAATGTCAATGTCAAATTACCAATTAGCCAATGATACTTTTATGGATAATGAAGTTTCCGAGGAGTTGATATGTTTAATTGGAATGAACAGGAAAAGCAGAAACTACGATAAGCCTTATTATGAATTGTATAAAACAATTTTTGATGTTTTTATAAATAATAATCATGATAAAATACATGATTTGTACTTAGCATCAAAGAAAATAAACCAAAAGCCGGGGAATTTATGGAGAAGCTTATTGTTTAAAACAGTAAGCAGCAGTAACATCAAAAAGAATAAAATAAATAGTATTAACCCTAATTGTCCATTTATATCTTGTAAGACTGAAGATGAAATAAAAGATATCTTCTTTAAATATATGCATGTATATAAGGCAATGGCAACATTGTCAGATTATTTTGATTTAAACAGGAGGTACTTTAACCTTACAGATACATTGATATTTGAAGACCAAGAAGTTCGTTTTGACACAATTCCAAGGTATTTCTTCGAAGATTGTATAGATAAGATTTATCAGGATGCCTATTTAGAATCACCTTATCTCAAACAAGCTGTGTCAATAGAGATTATATCTGAAAACCTTGTCTTTAATGAAGATAGGATTTATGGAAAGTTAAGTAAAGATTTAGGCATAGTTATTAAAACGGCCGAACAAGCAACCACTTTTATTAATGATGAACGCTACAGAAGGTTTAATCAACTAATAGACAAAAAGTTCAATGATTCTGTGTTGCTGGAGCTATTAAATTGTTTTGAACAAAGAAAGGATTCACGAATTGAAGAATTGGTTACAGATGAAGCAGATATTCCGACGATATTTGAGTACGTAATAGGAATAATTTGGTATAAGGCAAGTGATAAGCGAGGAAATATCTTAGAGTATATGAAATTATCTTTGGAAGCAAATTTATTACCAAAGACTCATGCTGCCGGTGGATATGCAGATATAATATATAAATATGAGGCTTGCCAAGAATATCCGAAACATTCCTTGTTGATTGAGGCTACACTTTCAGAAGGAACAAATCAACGAAGAATGGAAATGGAACCTGTTTCAAGGCATTTAGGAGAGTATAGATTAAAATATAAAAATCCTTTTGATTACAGCCTCTTTATAAGTACTTATCTTCATAAGAATGTGATAGCTGATTTCAGAGGGAGAAAACATATGCAATATTATGGACAAGAAAACGAGTATATCGAAGGAATGAAAATTGTGTCCATAGATACAAAGGTATTAAAAGATATTATAAAACGTAAAATTAACTATAAATACTTATATGGAGTTTTTGACAGGTATTACAAATCCGATCTTAAACTTCCGGAATGGCAGGACAATATGATTAAAGAAGCTACACAAGGATATAGAGCTAATAGATGAGAAGGAAGCGTTGCTTAAGCTTGGTTAAAAGGTATTAATTAGTAGTTGTGCAAGATTTGTTAACCATTCTTATTTTTTATATTTAAAGTCATACTTTCGGTACATGCTAAATATAATAATATATATAAGGCGTGAGGAGGGTATGAAATTGGCTCATAATAAAATAATATCTCTGATATTGATTATTTTTATTGCAGCATTCTTAACTGCATGCGGCACCTTAGATATGATGGTAGGTCTGAAGGATGAAAATAATCCGGATGTAGCCGATTTGTCTGATTTGACAGATTTTGAAATCGTTGAAGACACAATCGGAGAAGAAGCATTGGAAGAAGCATTGGAACAAGTCATAGAAACTGTTACAATTCCTATTGAAGAAGCTAAAATGACAAGCATAATGGCATATTATGAAGATGAATACGGCTTTGTGGTTCCGGTAAACACAACAATCCCGTGGGAAGAAGGAATTGCAAAAGCAACACTTAGGAGTATGGTTGCAGGAAGTGAAACTGAAAAAAGAATTGCACAATCGGGACTTCATGGCGTAATTCCTGAAGGTACTGAAATAAGAGGTATGTCTATTAAGGATGGCGCATGTAGAGTGGATTTCAGTAAAAATATTTTAAATACTTCTACACTTAAACAGGAAGAAAATATGATTTCTGCCATTACATATGCACTTACGGAATTCCCGACCATTGATAAAGTTGAATTATTGGTTGACGGGCAGGCATTGTCTTCACTTTCCAATGGATATGCAATCAATACAAGCTTTGAAAGGGAAAATATTAATTTGTACGGCTCGGCAGATGGAGTAAATTATACTGTTTATTACAAAGCTCCCGATACTGAAGTAATGGGGCACTATGTTCCTATAACATTTTCAGCAGCCAAAGTGGGCAATCCTGCAGCAGCTGTTGTTGAAAAACTATTTGAAGGCCCCCCTGCAGATACAACTCTCAGCAACAACATACCTGTGGGCATTAATCTAAGGGATGTTAAGGTTGTCGGGGATACTGCCGTAGTAAATTTAGGAGTTGAAGCAGTTAATTTGTCGGAAGAAGACTTCAAAGATATGAATTCAATAGTAGTGCTTTGTTTAGAGCAGTATGACATAGGAGAAGTTGAGTTTAATGTTGAAGGATTGTCTTTTGAACAAGCAGGATTATATTTTGAGGATAGTAACGTAACACCGGTGTTTAACCAGTACTAAGGAAGAGGGACACACCTTCAACGGGGGGAAAGTCTTTGAGGGCAAGCGTTGAAGGAATGTCCCTGCTAAGAAGAATCCGAGGGAGTATTCCCCGGATTTTGTACGCTTATTTTTTGTAGTTTTCTTTTGCCTTTACTGCAAAGTCAGGTGTCTGTATTTCTGAATACGGGGCGCCTTCTTCTATTTCGCCTGCCAACTTCATTATTTCAATAAGTCTGTTATAACCATCCTCCCCAAGGACCAGGTCAGGATTCCAAGCTTCCAGATCCCTGTAAGCCTGAACTATTTCAGCTAAAAATTCAACATCAGTGTCAGCAAATT
>CAZTEN010000106.1:0-7275 GCA_964612495.1 uncultured Tissierella sp.
GATAGGTTTTGGTGATATAAATTTGATTTTATATGGCCATGAATAATTCAGGATTATTTTATAAAAGTATCAGCTGATAAGGAAAAAAGGGAGTTGACCATATCCGATACAGGAATTGGTATGACTAAAGAAGACTTAGAAGAGAATTTGGGAATTATAGCCAACAGTGGGTCCTTTGCATTTAAGAAGGAAAATGAGCTTAAGGATGGCTTCGATATTATAGGCCAGTTTGGGGTAGGATTCTATTCTGCCTTTATGGTAGCCAGCAAGGTATCTGTAATAAGTAAGGCCTTGGATAGTGATAAAGCTTATAGGTGGGAATCTGAAGGGGCTGATGGCTATACTATTGAAGCTGCATCTAAGGAAGGCACCGGGACAGATATTATATTGAAGTTGAAAGAATCCACTGAAGAAGAAAATTATGATGAATATCTGGAAGAATATAGACTAAGAGGTCTTATTAAGAGATATTCAGACTTTATAAGGTATCCGATTAAGATGGACATCTCATCCACCAAGCTTAAGGAAGGGTCTGAAGATGAATATGAGGATATAGTTGAAGAAAAGACCTTAAACAGCATGATTCCATTGTGGAGAAAGAATAAAAACGAGCTTACAGACCAGGATTATAATAATTTCTATGCCGAAAAGCATTTTGGATTTGATGAACCCCTTAAATCCATACACTTAAGTGTAGATGGCCTTGTGAAGTACGATGCTATACTTTATCTTCCAAGCACACCTCCAATGGATTTATATACTAAGGAGTATGAAAAGGGCCTACAACTCTATTCCAGTGGAGTACTTATAATGGATAAGTGTCCGGACCTACTCCCTGATTACTTTGGCTTTGTTAAGGGGGTAGTGGATTCAGAGGATTTATCCTTAAATATCTCCAGGGAGATGCTCCAGCATGATAGACAGCTTAAGCTTATTGCCAAGAAGATTAAGGAGAAGATTAAGGATGAACTTCTTAACTTACTAAAGAGTGAAAGGGAAAAATATGAGGGCTTCTTCAGTAACTTTGGAAAGCAACTGAAATATGGCATTTATTCTGAATTTGGTATGAATAAGGATTTATTACAAGACCTGCTTATGTTTTATTCCTCAAAGGACAAGAAGCTAGTAAGCCTTGAAGAATATGTTGAAAGAATGGGAGAAGACCAGAAGTATATCTATTATGCAGGCGGTGAGTCCTTAGATAGAATAGATAGGTTGCCACAGGTGGAATTTATCAAGGATAAGGGATATGAAATACTTTATTTCATCGATGAAGTTGATGAATTTGCCATTAAGGTCCTTAGAGACTTTAAGGAAAAGGAATTCAAGTCCGTTTCAGCTGCTGATTTAGACCTAGATAAGGATGAGGCTAAGGAAAA
The DNA here is from genome assembly GCA_964612495.1 of uncultured Tissierella sp. Classification (GTDB taxonomy): domain Bacteria; phylum Bacillota; class Clostridia; order Tissierellales; family Tissierellaceae; genus Tissierella_B. Next base: position 1,380 of record CAZTEN010000106.1, read on the forward strand.
GGTCCAAGAGGAAAATAAAGACTTGTTGAGCTCCATGAAGGAAATTCTGAAGGATAAGGTAAAGGAAGTAAGGATATCAACAAGGCTTAAGAATCACCCGGTATATTTGGCTTCTGAGGGCGAGGTTTCCATTGAGATGGAGAAGGTTCTAAACCAGATGCCTAATGGAGAGTCTATAAAGGCTGATAAGGTATTGGAGATAAATCCTGACCACAAGGTTTTTGAAAAGATTAAGGAGACTTATGAAGGGGACAAGGAAAAGTTAGACCTTTATACAAATCTACTATATAACCAAGCTCTTCTGATAGAAGGACTAGGGGTGGAGGATCCTGTAGAATTTACTAACAATATTTGGAAGTTATTGGGTTAGTTTAATATTTGCATATAGATACTGAAAATAAAAGACCACACTGAAGGATTTAACCTTTCATGTGGTCTTTTATTTTGCCCTGGTCCCTCAGCAGTATGTATTTCATATCTTCAATACTGCGTTGTAGTTGCTTTGAGTAAAACTGGTCTTGTTTGGTAAATCTGAAGCCACACTTTTCTATGACTCGCTGCGACTGCCTATTGTCTGAAAAGTGATCACAAGTGAAGGCGTCCAATCCAAGTGTGTTAAAGCCGTAATCAATCACTGCCTTCACTGCCTCCGGCATCAAGCCTTGGCCCCAGTAATCCTTTGAAATTACGTATCCGATTTCTTTTACCTTAAGTCCTTTATACGCCTCGTCTTCATTCGCCCAAGATTTATGCAAGCCAAGTGAGCCGATAACTTTACGGTCGGATTTGTGGTATACGGCAAATACTTCTTTACTCTCAATAAATGAGTGAAGTACCCGCTCCGATGTTTCAATCGACTTATGGTGTAGCCACCCAGCCATTTCTCCGACGCCGGGTATGGAAGAGTAGTTGTATAAGTCCTGCAAGTCCGCTTCCGTAAATGCTTTTAGTATGAGCCGCTGGCTTTCTATTACAATGTTTGATACATCTATTTGAATGTCCATTATATTGCCCCTTTCCTCTATGGTAAACTGACAAAAAAATTGTATCACGAATAAGTGATTTTAACAACATATGAAAATCGGCATAGCCAGTAAGATTTACTAAGCTATGCCGATATTTTTTATCGATTAAGTTCTTGGTATACAGATTATTTGACCAACTTGTAAGTTGTTTGGATTTACAGTTGGGTTGGCTCTTTGAATAGCTGCCACAGTGGTGTTGTATCTTTGAGCTAAGATATAGAATGTGTCTCCTGCTTTGACTGTATAAGCAAATGTTCCTGCAGGACAAGTCGGTGGTGTAAGCCCACAATTGACTCCTAAAGCAGTCCAAGTCGCTATTCCCACTATTCCATCTACAACTAGGCCCTTAGATCTTTGGAAATTTCTAACTGCAGCCTCAGTTAATGGTCCAAAGTCTCCATCTATAGGACCCGGGTCAAATCCTTGATTTTTCAATAGGGTTTGAAGTTCTCTAACCTTTGGACCTATGCTACCACGTCTTAGGGTAGGACAGTTTTGTGTAGGTGGTGGTGTAGTTGGAATACAAATTACTTGACCTATAAACAATCTATCGGGATCTATTCCTGGATTAGCAGCTAATAAAGCATCTAATGATATACCAAATGTTCTTGCAATTAGGAAAAACGAATCTCCAGCCTTAACTGTATAAGGCATTCCATTTGGACAATTTATCGACATATTTTAACCTCCTCTTAATGTTTAGTGAAGAGCCACTAAGCTTTGCTCAATGGCTCCTTAGAAATACTAGCAGTGACTTCCGCCAAACATATCACAGTTACAGAAGATTATCACTAATAACAAAAAGAAAAATAGTAATGAATTGTCCATACCACAATCGTCTCTTCTTCCACCAATTAAATTACCCATATTTAATCCTCCTTTGAATTTATAGAGAATATCTCTCATAATAGATTATGCAAATTTATATTTATTGTTAATAGTTTAAAACTGCGATACAATTAGATTATCAATTTTTAGGTATATTATATAGTAGAATAAAAATAGAGGTGAATTAATTGAAGAATTTTAAGTTTTATAGCCCAACTAAGATAGTATTTGGAGAAGGGTCTGTAAATCAATTGGGCAGACAAATTACTGGAAAGTACAAGAATATTCTTTTACATTATGGTGGGGGCAGCATAAAGAAATCCGGTTTATATACTGAGGTCATGAACATCCTTAAGGAATATGATTGTGAGCTTTATGAATTATCCGGAGTAGAACCAAATCCAAAGCTTGGTCTTGTAAGAGAAGGTGTAAAACTTGCTAAGGAAAAGGATATAGATTTAATCCTGGCTGTAGGTGGGGGAAGCGTAATAGACTCAGCTAAGGCCATTGGAATTGGAGCCATGTACGATGGTGATGTATGGGATTATTACACAGGAGATGCTAATGTAAGAGGTACGATTCCTTTAGGAGTAATTCTTACATTTCCTGCTACGGGAAGTGAGGCTAGTATGGGAAGTGTAATAACTAATGAGGATGGTTATAGAAAGCTTGCAGTTAATCATGATATTCTTCGCCCACTCTTTGCTATAATGGATCCTTTATATACATTGACCCTACCATCAAAGCAGACCTTTGCCGGAATAATGGATATATTAAGCCATATATTTGAAAGATATTTTACTCATACTAAGAATGTTGATTTAACCGATAGCCTTTGCGAAGGCACCATGAGAACGGTCATAAAAAATGCCTATATATTAAAGAAGGATCCAAGGAATCTGCCAGCAAGGTCAGAGATTATGCTAGCCGGAACTATAGCTCATAACGGGCTTCTGGGAATGGGTAGGGAAGATGATTGGGCAAGCCATGGCATAGGTCATGAAATGAGTGCTCTCTATGGAACAACCCATGGAAGGACTTTAAGTATTATTTTTCCTGCATGGATGAAGTATGTTTATAAAGAAAATCTAGACCGTTTTGTTCAATTTGCAATCAATGTATTTAGTGTATCAGTAGTAAATAAGAGCCTGGAGGAAATAGCCCTAGAGGGAATAAACAGCCTTATTACCTTTATTAAGGATATAGGCCTTCCAATATCCTTCCAAGATGAAGGCTTACCCCTTGATAAGATTGACTTTATGGCAGAGAGGGCTACAGAGGAAGGGCCTCTTGGAAGCTTTAAGGTCCTAGAAAAAGAAGATGTAATAAAGATTTACAATTTAGCAAGATAATTAACATGGATTTAACATTTCTCCTTGAATAGATTTAACATAAGGTCTTTATACTTAGGGAGTAAATTAAATTTGAAGGAGAGATTATTTAAATGAAGAAAATCCTAAGTTTATTATTAGTAGCAATCATGATTTCCGTATTTGCAGTAGGATGTACACAAGCACAAACAATAAATGTAGTAAGTAGAGAAGACGGTTCAGGCACTAGAGGAGCTTTCGTAGAAATCGTTGGAATTCTTGAAAAAGATGCTAACGGTAATGAAACAGACAGAACTTATGAAGAAGCAGTAATCCAAAATGGTACAGACGGAGTATTAACTACTGTAGCAGGTGATGAATATTCAATCGGATATATTTCACTTGGATCATTAAACGATACTGTTAATGCAGTTAAGGTAGAAGGCGTTGAAGCAACATCTGATAATGTAAAGAATGGTTCATATAAGATAGCAAGACCATTTAATGTAGCTTATAAGGGAGAATTAAATCCATTAGCTAAAGACTTCTTAGACTTCATACTAAGTGCTGAAGGACAAGCAATAGTAGAAGAAGAAGGATATGTTCAAGTAGGAGATGCGGCTGCTTATGCTGGAACTGAACAAAGTGGCAGCATTGTAGTAGCAGGCTCGACTTCCGTTACTCCGGTTATGGAAAAACTAGCTGAAGCTTATATGGCAATGTACTCAGGAGTTACTATTGAAATTCAATCAACAGGTTCATCAGCAGGTATGCAATCAGCTATGGAAGGAACAGCTGAATTAGGAATGGCTTCAAGAGCTCTTAAAGACTCAGAGGCAGTAGAATTAACTGCATCAGTAATTGCTATGGACGGTATAGCTGTAATTGCTAATAAAGCAAATCCTATTACTGATTTAACAATCGATGAAATACTATCAATCTATATTGGTGAAACAACTGAATGGAGTGCAGTTGAGAAGTAAGAGTAAACAAGTTTTATGTCCCCCAGACAATAAGTATAGCCTAGCGAAAGCTAGGCTATACTTGTTTTAAAAGGGATGAATTTCTTTAATATATTTTACATGGATTTAACATTTCTAGATTATAGATTTTACACTGAATTGGTACTCTATATTTGACAAATTTCGCAAAAGAAGAGGGGAGAAAATGAAAGCTAAATCTTACGAGAGTTTTATGAAGGGCGTATTTATGTTATCAGCTATGGTTGCAATCCTTGCTATTATATTGATATGCTTTTTTATTTTTGCCGGAGGAGTACCTTTTATTGCAAAGTATGGTCTTATGGAATTTTTGCTTGGTACTCAGTGGAAACCGTCCAATAACCCGCCATCATATGGGATCTTGCCAATGATTATGGGTTCTGTATACGTAACTATAGGAGCTATAATCTTGGGAGTGCCTATAGGAATATTGACTGCAACATATCTATCAAAATTCTGCAACAGAAAGCTTTATAAAATACTAAAACCCTGTCTAAATCTTATGGCCGGTATTCCATCAATTGTATATGGTTTCTTTGCCTTAACAATTATCGTACCAATTATGAAGGATATATTCGGGGGAACGGGGATGAGTATTGCGACTGCTTCAATACTCTTGGGAATTATGATACTTCCTACTATTATCGGTATGTCTGAAGCCTCCTTAAATGCCGTACCTGAATCCTATTATGAGGGAAGTGTAGCCCTAGGGGCTACCCATGAGAGGACGGTAATGTCTGTACTCTTACCTGCTGCCAAATCCGGTATATTATCATCCCTTATCCTTGGTATAGGGCGTGCCATTGGGGAGACCATGGCGGTAATACTCGTAGCGGGTAATCAGCCTAGAATGCCTAAAGGGCTTTTCAAGGGCGTTAGAACCATGACTACCAATATAGTTATAGAAATGGCCTATGCTGCAGATGCCCATAGAGAAGCACTTATTGCAACTGCCGTTGTTTTATTTATCTTTATACTGCTCATTAATGGATTATTTATGATTTTAAAAAGGAGGGGAGTTAAATGAGTAAGCTAACAAGATTTGTTGTTAATTTTTCTGCATTTCTTACATTTGGAATTCTTTTATTCATCATTGCTTATATTCTTGTAAGAGGAGTCCCATATCTTAAACCCTCATTATTTGAGTTTAAATATACATCTGAAAATGTATCTATGCTTCCTTCAATTATTACAACAGTGCTATTAGTCTTACTTACACTAGTGGTTGCTACTCCCATAGGTGTATTTACAGGATTCTACTTGGTTGAATACGCAAGTAAGGGGAATAAATTAGTTGAAATAGTAAGAATAGCAACTGAGACCCTTTCCGGGATTCCGTCTATAGTTTTTGGGCTATTTGGTATGCTTTTCTTCGTAATTAGGTTAGGCTTCCAATATTCTCTTTTGGCAGGTACCTTAACTGCAGCCATTATGGTATTACCTCTTATAATAAGGTCCACCGAGGAAGCTTTGCTCTCTGTAGATGATAGCCTCAGGGAAGCAAGTTTTGGCTTGGGGGCAGGAAAACTAAGAACGATTTTCTTAATAGTGCTTCCCGTAGCCATGCCCGGAATCCTTTCCGGTGTAATATTGGCTATAGGCCGTGTAGTAGGTGAAACTGCTGCCTTGATGTTTACACTGGGAACGGCATCCAAGATACCAAATGCCTTGGCCTATTCAGGAGCATCAGGTCGTACTCTAGCCCTTCACATGTATATGCTTTCTTCGGAAG
>CAZTEN010000107.1:0-7254 GCA_964612495.1 uncultured Tissierella sp.
GCAAGTTAAATTTATTATTTAATAGTTAATACAATCCCTTATTTTCAACATTTCTATTATAATATAATTTAATTTATTCAAACCTTAAAAATTAACTCCAACTTAATCAAGCCTTGTTTGTCAACATGAGATTAAGTTAATCAACTGACACTGGTAACCCACAGTATTTATCTCTTATTATTCTAGCTCTTGTTATTCTTCCTAAAATCAAACATCGGTCTCGCTATATCTCCTATATCATCACTTTCCTGTTTTTCACTTGATGCTTTAGTAGTTTTCTTAGTGTACTCAGTCTCTTTAGATTTTGTAGATCTAAAGTCTTTTATATTTCCCACAATCTCATCATTCTCTGTTTCTATAAGGCTGCCTTCATTAAACATTAACTGCTCAGGTCCAACGTTGGATTCCTCATCATAGTCCACCGAAATCTCCATAATATCTTCATCATCCACCTCAGTTTTTCCATTCCATTGCATCCTCAATTCCATTGCCCTTACCTTTATTTTATCAACTAACTCAGAGTCAATATTAGCTCTTTCTTCGAAATCCTTAGCTTCAACTGAAAAACCAGGTTTAATATTATAGCTTTCTAATTCAGAATAGACCCAATCCATAGTTTTATCCGGATTTCTATAAAAAGCACTACCCCTAATTCTAATAAATCTCCAACCTAATCTTTCTAAAATAGCTTGCCTCTTTAAATCCTTAGCCAAATCATCTTGATTATGCCATCTTTCTCCATCACATTCTAGTGCAATACGGTTATTACCATCCTCTACAACCATATCAATTCTATAGGCTCCCACTGGCCATTGGGAATATACTTTATATCCTTTATTTAATAAGCTTGTCATAACCTTTAGCTCAAAATCCGATTCAGCCTTTTTTAACAATTCACTATCCCTATCAATTACCGGATTCATTGAATATTTTATCAATCTAAGCCTTATATCCTCAGGTTTTAGATCTATTTCAGGATTTAGTGAGTGTACCACCCACATTTGGTCTTTAGCTCTACTAGCAGCTACATTATACCTTTTGCGATTAATATCATTATTACCGTCCTGACTCATTAGTCTTAGAGGACCTCCGCCTTCTTTAGGGCTGTCCACTACACTTAAGAAAATTACATCTCTTTCATCCCCTTGAAATTGTGCTGATGACCCACATTGAATCCTTCTATCTTCATAATCCTTTGGGTCTAACCTTGTCTGTAAAATCCTATCTATTTCAAGAGCCTGACGATTGCCAAGTAAAGTTATAACACCAATCGTTTTACCTTTATAATTCTCATCTTCTACACATGCACAAACAAGAGAAGCTATATGCTCAGCTTCATTATGATTAACTTTTCTTTCATTGATATATCCATTTGGTACCCTATATTCGATAACTGCTGGCTTAATACTTACTCCAGAGGAATCTCTTAAAGGCTTGACTCGAATCTCCATGAATCCCTTCTCTATCCTTAATAGCATATGCCCATTCAGGTGCATATTTAGCCAACTTCTCAAGTGTTTCATGCCTTCTTATGTTCATCTCATACTTAGCATAGATTTCAGATAGTTCCTTATGATGATAAGCATAACTATCAATATCACCAATCTCCACAGCATCAATTAGCTTATTAAATATTAGCCCTTTATTTACATAGCTTGCTAATAGATCTAAGTATTCCTCTCTCTTCTGTACCTCTTCCTCTAATTTTAATGAAGTATGATAATTGTTAATGTTAAGAGCAAGATAGTTATTAGTTAGGTCACATATAGATTCTACAGGATTATCAACTTGTAGATTGATTTTCTGATCATCTAGATTTGTAATATAGCTCCTTAATTCACCAATATAACTTATCCAATTTTCTTTATACCAATATAAGGAATATTTTACTCTATCTAATAGTATCTTGAGCTTTTCTTCTGTTTCATCATTCTCAATCTTTTCTTGGCCTTGTAGCCCATAAATCAGTCTATTAATTTTATTTACTATTCCTTCTTTCTTTAAAGCATAATCGATAATAAATCTAACATCCTTATATTCTTGTATCTTTTCCAATGGTTTCCGGCTAATTGTAATAGAATCCCTAATTTTCTTCCACTTTGGCTTAAGAAGGCCTACCATTAAGTTAACAGGTATCTCTTTTCCACTATCAATGATTTCCTCTAATATAACTATAGCCTCTGTTCTATACAGATTATTAGGAATATCATAATTATTATAAAATAATAATTTCCTATAGCTTTCATAATTCAACATTAATTCTTCAAAAGCCTCGAAAACGTCTTCCCAAAAGGTCTCATAAACACTGTCAATTATATTTTTATTTACAACTACCCTTTCAAAATCGCTCATCCTATCAATGCTATCTAAAATATTCTTGGAATGGTTTAATAATCCTATTAACTCATCTTTAGTTGTTGTATCCCTAAATATGAACTCTTGGATCCATCCTTCTAATTCAGCTTTGTATTTAGAAATTTCCTCATTACTCACCTTTAACTCATTACTAGTCCAGATACTATTCATATCCGGTAGCTCTTTATAAAGGAATTCTTCTTCATCCTTTGTTATAAGACCATTTGATTTGTAGAGGTAGGATAGGTCTTCTATATCAACTGTTAATAAAACATTATCATCAGTAGTTTTTCCAGGAATATAATCCAAGGTGTTCTTACCTTCACAAATGAACTTAGCAGCCTCTATAGGCTTAATAGTAGTATTTCCGTATACTATATCATTGTATTGTAAAGATCTTACCTGTAATAATTCAGCTTTTCTTTCCTTATACCGAGCTATTAATTCCTTTCTTTCCGTCTCTAATCGATTTATCCTATTAAGAGAACTAGTCTGATCTAGAGAAGTACTTTTTTCTGCAATTTCAAACAAGGTAGCATCCATCTCTTTTCTTTCAGAGCTAGAACTTAGGAGGCTAATGCACAAGCTTTGTAAATCCTTGTATACCTTATCTTTTAAAACACTTAGAGCCTTTTCAGTATGGCTTGTTACTAAAACCCTATCTCCCCTACTCAGCAAATGTCCAATTAAATTAGCTATTGTGTGAGTTTTTCCAGTACCAGGTGGCCCTTGCACAAGAACAGCACCATAATTGTCCAAGTATTTTATAATCTTCATCTGTTCATTATTAGCAGGCAAAGTTAAGAGAATATCCTCATCTATTCCGCTTTGGTTCCAGTTTTCTCCTACTTCCTCAATAATCTCTGTATCCACGTAATCTCCCAATATGTTCTTGAAGAAATCCGGTAATACTATATCTTCTTCCTTGCTATCTATGTCATCTATTACTTTATTAATAAACTCAGTAAAGCCTAAGTTCCTCTTTCTAACAAATAATATAGGTTCATAAGAGATTGTTGGATTTTGACTGGTCTTATCAATTTGCTCAACAAAAGATCCCTTTTCATTAATAACATTTATCAGCCTTTTATAACCTTCTATACTATTAGCCTTGTCAGCTATATGAAAGCCCTTGTCCTCAACTTCTTTGATTATTTCAGGTAGCATAGCTTGATTAATTGAATTAATAACCCTAAGCATTGGAGTATACAATTCAGTCTTAATTTCATCACAAGTAATGATAAAGGAAGGTTTATTTGAATTGAAGATTAAATTAACTTTCTGTAATAAAACAGGATGATTAATAAGCCTACCTTCCGTAGTCCAGCTTATAAAGCCATCACCTAGAACTAATTCTAGGCTCTCGGATTCTCTTTTAAAATCTGAGTATAGTGAAAATAAGTCATTATAGAACTTTAGGCCAATTTCTTTTGGAGTCTCGATTTCAAGCCAATTCTTCCTCTCTGAAGTCCAAGCATTATATTTGTCTACTCTATCCTTATGATCAGTAAAATACTCTATTGTCTCAACCAATTCATCATTTTCATCTTTTCCATTACTAGTTTTGGATTCTATATATGGGACATCACTTAAACTTAACTTTTCCCATGTTTTATCTATCCAAGGAATTATAGATTCGTCTGGGGATGGGCAAGGCAAAATAACGGGTCTTTCTATCTCCAGTATATTTAAACTTTCAAAATCATTGGTATCATAAACAGACCAAAGCTCATTAATAGATGGAAGGTCAGATAATTTATAATGCCATATTTGTCTGCTAATATCCGTAATAACAGGGTTTCGAATGTCATTATAATCCTTTAGAAAACTAAATATATTTTTAATAGTAGCCATAACCCTTGTCCCTCCAAACAAATTACTTGATTATTGCATCTAGTACCTCTTTAAGATTGCTTATTTCTACATCACTTAGAGTTACACCTTTCCCCATCTTGCCCTCTTCATGATTCCAATCCCTTAAATCATACTTTGCCGGTCTATCATTCCAGCTGACCTTGTTTAACTCCTTAGTCCATTTCCCATTTTCTGATAGTATTGCTATTCTTTCCACAATTTCATATTTGAATTCAGCCACTGTGTGTCCCCCTTTTTCTTAACTCAACTAAACTTAGCACTTAGTTGAATGTCTAATGTTTATCTTAAATTCATAACATCAATTATAACATCTAGCCTATTTCTTAATTGTCTGGCTAATTCATCATAAGTAAGACATTCTATAGCTTTAGAATCCACTCGAACATAGTCTTTTCTCCAATTCAATCTTCCAATTAATTCTTGATTGAGAAAGTGATCCCTACCAATGACTAATAGTCCGTGATAGCTAAACCCACTTTTTCTAAACATATTACTAAATTTAGTAGTATTCTTCATATCAGATAACATCCAGAACCAATCAATAAGCTGGCTAAACCCATGTTCAAAGCGTGGTGACCATTCGTGAGTTGCCTTATTGCCATTTATCTTAAAAACACTATCCTTTTTTGCATCTTCAAACTCTATGAATGAATACTGGTTTCTAATGCCATCATAAGAAATTAAGTCACAAACAAAGTCCCCAAACAAAGGAAATTCATTTGCAAATTCTGTACTTTTATATGTACAAAACAACGTTGATCCTGTAAAAGCAGAAAGGTTTTCCCTTGCTCTAAAAAAAGGGAGAATATCTTTAGATTCGCCTAGTTCATTATTCTGAAGTAATTCATCAAATTCGTCTAATTCTATTTTACATTGCCCAAAATCTATAATTAGTTTTTTCAATACCTTCACCTTTTTTTACCTGCCTTTGCAATCACTTCCTTAGTTACATTTGCTGTTTTTCCTAAAACTCTAGGCCTTACTGTATTTCTCGATTTTACTCCATATCTTAACTTTCTTGTAGCCTTTATATATCCTATTCTACTTAAATCGTTGACCTCAATTATGTCAATTAAGTTCAGTACTTTATCATTTTTCTCAATAATTGCCCTTATTCTATGATTAACTTTATAAACTAAAAGGTCAGGGCGCCCTTTTACCATTTTCAAATTAGGAATTCTTTCTAAAGGTAATACTCTAGTAGCATTATTAAGTTTTAAAATAGATCTGCTAATTATATCTCTCTCTTCTATTGACATGTTATTAATCAATCCCTCAGCTATCGAGGATGTTTTAACTTTCATATTGCATCTCCTTTTTGATTCAAGCACTAAGACTCTATATAAATGACAGATAACTTACTGTTTTAATCAGAATAATATTCTATTAAATTTTCATACCAATACTTATTATTATCAGACCTTCTATCACTATTAACTAATAATAAATTAATACCATGTATTGATTTTAATCTTAGTTTCTTTTGATATTCTCTCTTTAAACTATCAATGCTTGGGTCAGTTTTCCTTGAATAGTGTAGTATCATAATTTCTTTATCTTTTTCTTCGATAAGTGATCGAAAGATACCATTTATATGACCATCATCACAATTAAACGCATATCCTATTATACAGATTACATCTGACTGTGATAACTTATCATATAATTCCACATATCTCCTAGACATAGTAATTGAGGTTAATGGCTTAATACCACTTTGAGTAAATAAAAATGGAACAGTTATATGATTGTTTGTTTCAATTGGAACAATCTGATTCAAATATGGATCATAAAAATCATTTATACATCCATTTAAAAAATAAACTTCTGTTTCTAGTACATCTCTTATAAACATATTATAATTTGTTGTTCCTACTGAAAACAATTCAAATGCTTCCTTAAGTTTTAGTACATCGTGATAATACCCTGGTCCATTCTGACATCTCTCATTATGTTCTTCGGCAATATTTGTGATATATCTTTTCACAGTATTTAAAAAAATTACTATCCTACAGAATTTTGCCCAATCTGTTTTAGGGGAATAAACATATCTCCAATTACTATCTATTAACTCTTGATAATCCATAGCTTGAGATAATATATCCTCCATTATCATTTTTCCAAATTCAATAATAATATTATTTGAATCATTAGTATTATCAATATTAATAGGATTAGAATCAACTATATATTCTATTCCACTAATTCCAGCCCTGCTATAGTCTAAGGCAAAGATTCCTCCTATATCATCAAAAATATTTATACTATCGATACTTCTCTCAAATAACCCTTCATTTAAACACCTTGTAAGACGTTCTCCACAGGATCCAATTAACAATTCCAAAATAGCTATAATAATTTTTTCTAGATTCGTCCTAAAATTATGCTCTAGATCTTTATTCTCCAATATCCTAATTAATGAAGAAAAATATTGACTTTCAAATAATCCATTATGATTACCTAATAGATTAGATAATCTAATATTTTGAGAGTAAATGACTTCGCCTACCTCCACACCAGCAACTTCACTGATTTTTTCATTAATATCTATTCCTTTATTTCTTAATTGTATAACAACTTTGCTAATACTATCATCAAAATGATCTAAATAATTTAATATCTTATCGCCTTTATTTTCTAAACTACCCTTAACTAAAGCTTGATAATGGGACTTACCAAAAGAAGAAATATTTTTGTTCCAAAAACCTTCTGGAAGCCAAGATGTTGCATAAGTTGAAGTTTTATTTATACTCTCTCTAATTCGCCTAAATTCTTGTTTATCAATATTTGAATCCATTCTAAAAATATCTAGTGCAAACTTTCCACCAGATGGCAAACCATATGAGATCTCAGCCCCTGCTCCGAAAAATAATGATATTTTCTTTGGCATTTTAGTTCCTCCTCATTGTGTTATAATTATTTAATACTTATTAGTACTAGATTATTTATTCTAAACTCTCTTCTCAATTGATATCTTTGTCCTCACTATCAATGAATTATATAAGATATGTATCATTAATTTTG